>NZ_JALEKL010000013.1 GCF_022768985.1 Methanosphaera sp.
TCAGTTGGTATTGTTATGTTTACTTTTCCATCTACTACTGTCACATTTTCCACAGGTTTTCCATCTACTATTACTTCTACTATTGTGTTTCCTTTTATTGGGTTACCGTTTGTATCATTAAGTTGTACTTCTATTGTTGTGTTTGTCTGTGTTTTTATTGTTTGTTCTGGTATTGTTGTATCTGCTATGTTGTGTTTTATTATTGTTAATGTTGTTTTGTCTTCTGCTGGGTTGTAGTATTTATCTTGGAATTCTGCTGTTATTTCATATTCTCCTGCTTTGTATTCTTCAGGTAGTGTTATTATTATGTTTGATTGTCCATCAAATACATATTCTGAGCCTATTTCTTTGTCATTGATTTTAAATACAACAACTCCGTCTCTTACTGGTCTTCCTCTCATATCTACTATTGTTGTGTTTATTGATAGTTGTCCACCAATTTCAATAGGATTGTTTATATCTACTATTTCAATTATTGCATTTCTGTTATGAGTTACTACTATGGAATCTATTGTTTTATTTGTGTAGTCATCATTTTCTTTTACATCTAGTGTTATGTTGTGTTCTCCTTCTGGTAGTGTGTCTGTTGGTAGTGTTATGTTGATTTTTCCATCTACTATTGTGGTTTTTATTGATTTTGAGTTGTTGATTTCTAAGTTTCCTTTGTTATATATTACTCCACCTTCTGTTGCTGTAGCATTGTTTATTGTGATATTTTCAAGTTTTAGTGTATATCCATTTTCTACTGTCATAAAGCGGTATTTTTTACCACCATCAACTATTATTCCATTACCATTAATTGTTAATGTTTTTGTTGTATGTGTTATGTTTCCCCAGTTTATCTGTTTTGTTATATTGTAATTTCCTGGGTTAAGGTTTATTGTCTCTTGTGTGTTTTTGATGTTTTCTTGATTTGTTCTATTTTTGTCATATAGTTCATTGTAGTTGTTTACTTCATTTACTTTTTTAGTATTCTTATCTTCTGTTTTGATATTATTTTTCAGTTTATTTGTATTATCATCTTTTGTTGTAATTTCGTGGAGATATATTAGTTTGATAATTATCTACATCAGCTAGAATATCTGTATGTGTATTTGTAGTGTTATTTTCTGCTGCATTTACACATGAAATAATTATAAAAAATAATAATATCATAATAAATGAAAGGGTTTTCTTATTTAATTCTCTTTTCATTATAAAAAGCCTACCATTCATTTTTTTAGGAATATATTATCTACTAGAAAATTTTAATGATTTTTTTCAATAATAATTAGTAATATAAGCTATTTCACATATTTAATTGCTAATATATTTTTGTTTTAAGAATTATTCATTAAAATAAGATAAAAATAAAATTAGTTAGTATGTAAATTTATTTTTTATTAAAAAATTATTAAATATCTAATTACAATCAAACAATAAAAGAAAAATGAATATGAAAAATACATAAAAAGCTAAGTTTTTAAAAAAATTATCAAACAAAACACAAAATTCAAAAACACCAACTAAACAATAAAAAATAAAAATAACAATCAATTAAATCTTAAAAGATTATTTATACATTAAAAATTAGTATTAAATAAAACTAAACTTTAAAAATTATAATTTTAATGAATAATTAAAATTAAACAAATAGGGGAATTTAAAAATTAAAAAAATAAAAATAGAAATTAAAATAGAAAAATAAGACATAAAAATAGAAATTATAAAAACTTAAACGTAAAAAAATTAAATTATAAACAAAAATAAGAAAAAATATGCAATAAAATTAGTAATAAATAAAAAAATTAATATATTTTAAAAAAATAAAAAATAGGGGAGGTTAAAAAACCATATAAACTAGTTTACATTATTTTTCAACTTTAAGTGGAATAGTTAAACGTCTTCCAAGATAATAACTGTTTTCACCAAAGATAAGTTCAATACTATGATTTCCAACTTTAAGATCATCAGTATTAACTTTAACATCTAGCTGACCATTAATAAATGTTGTCTGAGTTCTAGTTTTACCATTAACTTTTACAACAACCTTAGTTTTTACACGTTCAGGAACACCATCAACACCACAAACAAGTGTTTTAAGTGTCATGTTAGTTTTAGATTTTATTGTAATATTTGTAATGTTAATATCTGCAATATCTGTTTTTGTAACAGTGAAATTCTTATTATCCTCAGCACGGTTATATCCATCATTTGAATACACAGCAGTTAGTTTATAATCACGTGCACTCATAGAGGTAGGAAGTTGATATTCACTTACTGCAATACCATTTACAACTTTTGCTGTGATAGTTTTACCATTTTCATCTTTAAGTGTTTTACCATTAATTTTAAAGCAAACTACACCACCATTAACAGCTTTACCATCACTGTCACGAATTTCAGCTCTAAGTGGAACATTAGAATATGTCTTTGTATTAATATCTGCTATTTTAATTGTAACATTACCATTTACAACTTCAACATTAAAATCATATCTTGCAGCCTTATAGATGTTATTTTTCTCATAAATAACAGATACAGTGTAGTTATCATTGAGAAGTTTTGATGTGCTAAGTTTAACATCAAGGTGTCCACCTGTAACATTACACCTCATCTGGGTTCTATTGTTAATTTTAATTGTAACAATAGAAGGTGTTTTAATAACATCACCAAATGCATCTTTTATTGTCATATTAATATGTAAATCTTCAAAACGTCTAACTACCATATCTCTAACTTTTAAATCCTCAAGTGCATATTTATTAACTTCTATTTGTTTTGTACTTTCAGATAATTCATAGTTATTATTTACATATTTTACAGTTATATCATATTTCATTGCATGAATATATTCAGGAAGTATGTATCTAAACTTAACATTACCATTTACTACATCTTTTGTAATTGTCCTATTATTTTCATCTTTAAGAGTACAACCATTAATTTTATAGATAACAAATCCACTATTAACAGAACTACCATCACTATTTACTACTTCGGAGTTAATATCCAGGTAACTCATAGGATATGGCTTATTTGTGTTAAATTTAAGTTTGCAACTCCTTTTTGGACTGTTAGTTTAGTTGTAATATTTGCATTATAATAATTTCCACTAATATCTGTGTATCTGATTGTTAAATTATAAATTCCAACATCAAGTGTGTCTGTTTTAATTGTTGTATTAATTCTGCCATCTTCAATTATAGCTACACCAACACTAGTTTTATTATTAATAAATATTTCACAACTACCATTACCTAAAACAGGCATATTTCTATTATCAAGGAGTTGTATGTTAATTGTAGTGTTTATTCCAGCTTTAGTTGTGAAGTTTTTACATTTTTCTGAAATTGGACGTTTCATTAAATTAAATGACACAGTTTTACTCTCTGATGGATATCCATACTCATCAATATATTCAATAGTTAAGTTATGTTCTCCTGATTTACAACTAACTGGAAGTTCACATGTAAAGTTTGTCCATCCATCATCTACACTAGAAAGTCCGAGGAATTCACCATTATCAAGTGTATATCTTATTAATGGATGGCTAACATTCATCTTCTTAATTTCAGCACATATAGTGATATTATCACCAAAAGTTGATGCATTAATTGAAATATCACGTATTAATCTATCATCAATAACTGTTAAATTACCAGTAGCATTAGTTGAATGATACATATCATTTTCCTTAACAATTAATGTAACATTATGTTTTCCTTCCTTAAGTTTTTGTGTTGGAAGAAGTGAATTAAATTCACCATTTAATATCTTAAATTGTTGTAGAGATACATCATCAATAAGTACTTCTACATCAAATTCACCCATTGGCTTGTTTCCAAATTCATTAAAAAACTGAACTGGAAGATTTAATCTTGAACCATAATGTATAATTCTTGGTGGAATAAATAACTCCTTAAAGTAGTAGCGTGAAACATTAACACTACAAAGTGTATCTATATCATTATAATATTCACCAGAAGATGAATAGAATGCATCTAGGCTATATTCACCCTCAACCATATTATTTGGAAGTTTATATGTAATATTTACCCATCCATTTTTCACATTTCTTACATCAATTTCCTCACCATTAAATGTAAATATAATAATTCCTGAATTCATATTTTCTCCATCTTCATCAAGAACTCTTGTAGAAATAGATAAAGAACCATTTATTTTAGGTGTGTTTGTATTAATTTCAATTGTAGGATTACGATTTAATATTGTGATATTTCGACTTGCAGATGTTGCATTAAGCCCATCTTCATACATTGTTATAACTTCAATTGTATAGTTGTCCTCTTTAAGTTGTGTTGTATTAAATAATATAATACCATCATCTATTGAGATATTTATATATTCTGCACCATTTATCTTAATTTTAGCAAATACTCTTGGTGGTGTCATATTATGTGATGTTCTAATTATACCAAGTTGAATATCACTACTTAGAGTTTTAATTGTATCAACATCATTAAATGTGATATATGAAGTATCAGGCTTTACATCAAATTTAGTGTAAATATCATTTAAATTAAGAGGCTCATTATTATACAATACACTCACCCTATTTTCACACTCACTACGAAAGCATACATATGATAGTGTAGCCTTACCACCGCTTGGATTTACATTTATATATTCATTGTCAATATTAAATATGATCTTTTCATTATTACTCATTGATTTAACAATAATTGGTGATGTAATATTTACTTCCTCAAAAATATAGTATGAGCCAAGATAGCCTGAAACTTCACTATATTCTATGTTAAATGTTTCATGTGAATATATTACATTTCCATCTTTTCCCATATTTTGTGTGATATATGAGTTGTTAATTGTAAGTATTGCATTGTTATATATTGCACCTCCATATTCTGTTGCTTTATTTTCTATGAATTTTGAATTGTTAACTTCAACACATCCATTATTATATATTACACTACCACTTGTTGAATTACAATTGGTAATTGTAATATTATCAACAATTAGTGTATATCCACTTGCAACTGTTATAAACTGGTATTTGTTACCTCCATCTAGTGTGATGTTGTTTCCATTTATTGTTAGTTTCTTTGTTGTTTGTGTAGTATTTGCCCAGTTTATTGTTTTTGTTATGTTGTAATTTCCTGGATTTAGTTGATTGTTTCCTCATTATTTGTTGAGTTTGCCTTGATGTCTTCTATTTTATCATATAGTTCATCATAGTTGTTTACATCATAGCTTTTCTTTGTTGTCTGAATCCTTTTATCTGTATCTATACTATTATCTAGTTTAACACTTTCTTTTTTAACAACTTCTATATCATCAGCACAAGAATTGCTACTTGTAGCTTCCACAGCACCACAATCTATGGTATCATTAATATCTGCTGCATTTACAGCTCCTAGAAGTGTTAAAGTAAAGATTAATAGTATTATACATGAAAAAATTCTTTTATTATTAATTTTCATATATAAAAACCCATCATCATTTTTAAACTATTGTTTTTATTAAAAAAATAGTATAGTCTCCTTAAAACTATATAGTTTTTAATTTAATTTAAATTTTAATATAAATAGATAAAATATAGGATGAATTATTAAACATTACATGAGAAAATAAGCCTAATTAATGGATTAATTGTTAAATAAAAATTTATAACTTAAATACTAAATAAACAATGTTATATAATTCCTGAATTCATCTAAAAAAAGTAATAAATGGAGGTTAGGGTGTGTGTTTGTATATCTATAATTCAACGTCCATAATAGCATCATATACTGTTACTGCTTTTCCTTTCATCATAGCTGTAAGCTCATCGCCTTCTTCTGTTACTGTGATGTTAAGATCTCCACCTGATAGGTGTGCTAGTACTTCATTTGAAAGAAGTCCCATCTTATATCCGAGAAGTACACATGTTGTTGTACCAGTTCCACATGCATATGTAAATCCTGCACCACGTTCCCATGTAAGTATGTTAATTTCACCTTCTGATACTATATTTACAAAGTGTACATTTACTTTTTCAGGAAATGCTGGGTGTGTTTCAATTCTAGGACCATAGAAGTCGAGGTCTATATCATCAATATTTACATCTGTAAATGATACAGCATGTGGATTTCCAACACTAGCTGCACTCATGATAATTTTCTCACCTTCAACATCAACTTCCTCATCAATGAACACATCACTATTTCCACTTGGTGCAATTGCAGGGATTTCTTCAGGTTTAAAGAATCCTCGTCCCATGTCAATTTCAATACTTACTACATCGTCATTGTCATCTACTGTAAGTCTTGCTTCTTTGATATCTTCCATTGTTTCAATTTTCATTGTTGTTTTTTTAACAATTTCCTTATCATATACATATTTTGCAAGACATCTTATTCCATTTCCACACATTTCAGCTTCAGATCCATCACTATTAAAGATACGGAAGCGTACATCTGCTTTATCGGATTTGCATGCAAAGATTACTCCATCTGCACCTACATTAAAACGTCTTGTTGAAATTTCAGCACTAAATGGGTTTTTCTTATCTTCTGGTACTACTGTATTTTCTGTTTCATTTATTACTACGTAGTCATTTCCTAGTGCATGCATTTTTGTAAATTCTATTGTTTCCATACTCATTTTAATAACCTTACCGGTACTTGTTGACCATTAAATAGGTCGCTGTATTTTTCTCTTTTTCTTATTACATCTACTTGATCGCCATTTACCATTACTTCTGCTGGTCTTGGTCTTGAGTTGTATTGTGATGCCATGGAGTATGCATATGCACCAGCATTTAGTATTGCAAGAAGATCTCCTTCTTTAAGTTCTGGCATCATACGATCACGTGCAAAGAGGTCACCTGATTCACAGAGGTTACCTGCAATATCAATTTCTTCTACATCTTCTGCATTCATATTGTTTGCAACTACTATGTGGTGGTATGATCCATACATTGTAGGTCTTAGAAGTGTTCCAAATCCACAGTCAACTCCTGCAAATTTACGGTAGCTGTTTTTAATTGTATTTACACGTGTAAGAAGTACTTCTGCATTACCAACAAGGAAACGTCCAGGTTCAATGTACATTGCAGGACTTCCAAGGTCGTGTTCTTCGAGTTTTTCACGGAAGAGTTTTATGATGTCTGTTGTGAATACTTCAAGGTCAAGTTCATCCTCTGTTGGTTCATATGGTATTCCAAATCCTCCACCAAAGTCTAGGAATTTAAAGTCAATTCCTGCTTCTTTATGTACACGTCCTGCTATATCCATCATTGTTTCAACAGCAAGCATGAATGGTTCAGATTCAAGGATCTCGGATCCTATGTGTGAGTGCATTCCTACTGGTTTAAATCCAAGTTCTACTGCTTTTTGGTATACTTCTACTGCTTCTTCTTCTTTTATTCCAAATTTACTTTTTGGACCACCTGTAATGCAGTGTTCATGATGTCCTGCTTCTACCATTGGATTTACACGGATTGATATTTCTTTTCCTTCTGTACCTTCAATTTTACTTAGTCTTTCAAGTGCTGAGATACTGTCAAGGTTTATCATAACACCTGCTTGGTGTGCATATAATAGTTCTTCATCTGTTACATTGTTTCCTGTAAATACTATACGATCAGGTGTGAAACCTGCAAGAAGTGCTGTGTAGATTTCACCAGGTGATACTGCATCAATGTAGCTTCCTTCATCTTCAAGAATTTTCATAACAGCAAGTGATGTGTTTGCTTTTGCAGCATAGCACATGTGAAGATCTTCATATTTTGAACTAAATGCATTGTAGAGTTTCTGGTAGTTACTACGTACTTTCTGCTCATCAATTACATATAAAGGTGTTTTATATTCTTCTGCGAGTTTATTTGCATCAACATCTCCAATGAAGAGGTGATCATCTTTGATATTTAAATTACTTTTAAAATCATATGGCATAATATGTAAGCTCCCTAAAATTTTAATTTAAACATAGAATAGAATTCATTATTTTACTAAATTCCATTCATTAATCATTTCAATAATATATTGTATAATAAAAAAAAGAGGTCTTTCCCAAATATTTGTGGTTAAAAAAAAGTTCTTTTTTAAAAGTATAATTTTTATTATTTATAAATTTTATTGAAAAATTTAAGTAAGACTAAAAAAAGTAAGTGTAAATTAAAATAATTTCCATAAAAAAAGTTAATATTTTCTATAAAGTATACGAGCCCGGGGGGATTTGAACCCCCGACCTTGGGATCCGAAGTCCCACGTCATAATCCTGGCTAGACTACGAGCCCAACTGAATAAAATAAGGTATAATAATATATTTATAATTCATACTATATTACCTTTTTTATAATCAAACCATATTTTCATGAATATATAATATAATTCATTTTAATTTTACATAAAAACTAATAATTTAATCTAAATTTTAGCAAAATAAAGACTTCTGAGTTAATTTATGAAAAAATAAATAAATATAATTTAGTTGTTTAACATACTATATTTTAATAATATTTAAACTATTTATGATAAATAATTCAGGGGAATATCAATGCCAAAATATACTAACTTTATTGGAAATGCAGATGGAACATTAACAAAACGTTTCAATCAACTACTTGGAAAAACAAAATGCTTTGATTGTCTGCTAGATTCATTCTATATGACAGGATTTCATAAAATACATGAACAACTAGAAGATGTAGATAAGATAAGAATTATCATAGGCTCTGGAATAAATAATGAAATATTCAAGCCAAATGAAGCATACAATGAAAGTAGCAATGATGAAATACACAGAAATATCAGAGAAAACCTACTAAATGAAGTAGAAAACTCAGAATACTACGTTGATTTTAAAGATAATAATTTTAAAGAAAGTGTAAAACTATTCATACAATGGATACTTTCTGGAAAACTTGAAATACGAGCATATAAGACAAGAATTCCATCAAAACTTTACATAATGTCATTTGATGAAAAAAAATCAAAAGGATATGTACTTACAGGATCAACAAACATAACATCACAAATTGAAGATTATTCAAACCTATTTTTTGATCTTGAATTAAAAAATTCTCCTGATTATTCCCATGCATCACGTGAATTTAATGAAATATGGAATGAATCAGTAGATGTAAAAGATGATTATATAAATGTCATATCAGATAATCAATGGTTAAATAAAGAAATTACCCCATATAAATTCTATCTTAAATTCCTCTATGAATATTTATCAGATAAAATAGATGCAAAACTAGAAGATTCAACAGACAATCTAACTTTCCCTGAAGGATTTAAAGAACTACAATACCAGACAGATGCAGTACTACAAGCAAAAAACATAATAGAAAAACACGGTGGAGTATTTATCTCAGATGTAGTGGGACTTGGAAAAACATACATGGGAGCATTATTACTAAAACAGCTAGAAGGACGAAGTATTGTACTTGCACCAAGACGTCTTATTGATAAAAGTAACCCTGGTGGATGGTATCAGGTACTTGCAAGTTTTAATGTAACAGCAGATGTGGAATCATCATCAACAGCAGCTATAAAGAAAGTTGCAAAGATGGGAAATTTATATCAAAATGTTTTAATTGATGAATCACATGAATTTAGAAATAAGAAAAGTAAAGGATATAAAGTCTTAAAAGAATTATGTAAAGATAAAAATGTAATACTTGTATCTGCAACACCATTTAACAATAAAGAAGATGATCTTCAAAATCAACTAAATTTATTCCAAGATCCTAAAAATTCAACACTTCCAGGTATAAAAGATCTTGATGGATTTTTTGCTGGAGAAAAATATAAACTAAATAAAGCAGAAAAAGAGGATGCAAACATTCAAAATGAAGTAATGCGTGAGGTAAATGATAATATACGAATTAATGTTCTTGAACATGTAATGGTAAGACGTACAAGAGAAGATATTAAAAAGTATTATAAATCAGATTTAAAGAAAAATGAGATGAAATTCCCTAAAATAAATAAGCCACATAAAATCTACTATGAATTTGATGAAAAATTAAATGACATATTTGATGAATCACTTGAAATTATAGCAAATAAACTTAAATTTACAAGATATTCACCACTTAAAGTAGAATATAATCCAGAATCAAAGGGAAGATACCAAGCTTCTCAGAAAAATATAGTAGGAATGATAAAAACTCAGCTTATTAAAAGACTTGAAAGTGGAATACATGCATTTAAAGAAATCAATAGATAGAGCAATTCGTACACATGAACTTGAACTTAAAGCATATGCACAAAGAGATGTATTCTATACATCAAAAAGCTATGGAAGTAACATATTAGATTTAATTGAAGAAGAGAACTATGATGGTATTGATAAATTAATTGAAAAACATGGAACAAATAAAATTAAAAAATATAAAAAATCAACATTTACAAATAAATTTAAAGAAGATCTGGAATATGATCTCTCTCAGTATAAACGTATAGCATCATTATGGGCAAATATTGAAGATGAATCATATCCAAAGGATATAAAACTCATAGAACTTCTTAAAACAAAACTAAAAGATAGAAAAATAATACTCTTTACAGAATTCATAGCAACAGCTGACTTCCTTGAGGAAAAAATAAGAAAAGAAGTAGGGATGAATCCTCTAAAAATAACAGGAACGTCACAGAAAAAATACTATAAAGAGGTAATAGCTAACTTTGATGGAAATGTTGAAGATGAATATCAAAAACATGACTATGATATATTAATTACAACAGATAGTCTCTCTCATGGTATGAACTTACATAGATCAAATATAATAATAAATTATGATATTCCATGGAATCCAACACGTGTAATGCAACGTGTAGGACGTTTAGATCGTGTAGGAACAAAATTTGAACAAATAGATGTATATAATTTCTTCCCAGCAACACAGATAGAAGATGAAATAGGACTTGGTGGTGTTGTATCTAAAAAGTTAGGTAAGTTTATTAATCTTTTAGGTAATGATTCACAACTACTAACAGAAGAACCTGTAAAATCATGGGAAGTATTTGATCAGATGAATGCTGAACTAAAAGAGGAAGGAACAACAAATCTTAGTGAAGAATTAAAATACATCTCAGAACTTCGTGATATTAAAGAAAATGATCCTGAATTATTTGATGAAATAAAAAATATGCCAAGAAAGTCTGTAGTAGCAGTAGGTGATGAAGATACAACAGAATTAATATCACTTATAGGATCAGATGAAGATAAAAAAATAATAAAATCTGATATATATGGAACAAAACAAATAAGCTTTGAAGAGGCAGTAAGTGTATTAGAATTAAAATTTAATGAAGAAACAGTACAAATAACAAAAGACTACTATGAATATTTATCAAGAAATAAAACTAAATTCAATGAATTATCAATAAATAATAATTCAAATTTTAATGGAATTAAGAATGAAATAATAGATGTAGATAAATATGAAGAACAAATAGATGAACTTCAAAAAAATCTAAATTCAGAACTAATAGAAGTCAAAGAACAAATAATATCAGAACCTCAAAAAGTAGAAACTCAAAAAATAGAATCTAAAGTAAAAGTAAGTTCAAAAAATAAAGAAAAAACAACAAAAATATTGTTAAAACCAGCAGAAATACGATTAAATAAGAAAATAAATCTAGCCTTAAAAAATAGAGGTAGGTTAGATACTTTTGAAATAAGGTATTTTGAATTATTAAAAAATCTTCTTGGAAAAGGAATAAAAATAGAAAATATTGAAGAAATATCAGAAAAAATTAAAGATGTAAATGATATTCATAAACTTTACAATATCCTATTTAAAGAGTTAAGTCCTAAAGAAATAAAAGAATTAAATAAAAAAGCACTAGAAGATACAACAGATGTGGATTCTACAGTTAATAATGAATTAATAACTAAATTTGATCAAATACTACAACATGAAGATGAATTAGATGTTTATGAAAATAAATACTTTAAAACTCTTAAAAAATTAGAAGAAGAAAATTTACTATCAAAGTATGGTTTTAAAAACACCATATCTCAAAAAGTAGAAGAAATTAATAATCCTCATGAATTATATGGAGAATTACTTAAAATATTAGGATTTAATTCAGCTTTAGATTTAGCACATAATCAAGAAGATAATAATTATTATAAATTAGATGAAACAGGTAGAAGAATATTACTTAAAATAAACATGGCATTAGGTCGAAAAGAAGTATTATATGACTATGAAATAACATACTTTGAAAAATTTAGAGAAGCATTAGAGAAAGGATTGATAAGTGAAAACCTTGAAGAAATTGATAAAGAAATAAAAGGAATAAGATATGGTCATTCATTGTATAATTATATGAGTGAAGTATTGAGTGTAGAAGATCTTGATAAATTATTAAATTCAAATACTCAAGAAAATCAAAGTTCTACATCTATAAATCAAACATCCACATCTAAATTAAAATCAATATATCAAAAAGGATTACTAGATAAATTAGATTACATTTTAGATGATGAAACTAAATTATATAATTATGAAAAAGATTACTTTGAATCTCTTCGTGAATTATTACAACATGATCTAATTGATAATTATTTAAATAAAATCCATGAAAAAAGTATAGGAGTAAAGTATAGTCATAAACTCTATCTTGAATTAAATAAGATAATAACTTTAGATGATATTAATAGATTAAATACTTCTTCTGAAGTTCAAACATCAAAACTAAAAAATAATAAAGAACTAAATAAAAATTTATTAATTCAGATTAGTTCAATTTTAAAAGATAAAGATGGATTATCTGATGATGAAATAAAATATTTCAAAATACTTAAAAAACTTCTAGATGCACAACTACTTAATGAACATATTGGTGAAATTAGTGAAAAAATAGGTGGTATAAATCATCCACATAAACTTTATGTTGAATTAAATAAAGTATTAGACTTAGATTCAATTAATAATTTAGAAGAATTAGAAATTCAACGTAGAAATTTATCAAAAGAACTATCATCTACATTAAATGAAGCACTAGAAAATGAAAATTACACAACTGGTGAAGAAAACTATATAAAACAGCTTAAAAGTGTTGTTGATGAAAACTTAGTTACAAAATCATACTTTGATAAAATAGAATCAACTAAAGAAAAGTGGACTTTTGAATTTAATGATCAACTATTTGATCAGCTAAATAAGGTAATGGATTCAGATGAAGTTTCTGAAATAGTTGATGAAGCAGAATTCTCAAAAAAACGTCATGGAAGATATATTGACAAATTACTTGATAAAATAGAAGATTCCTTGGAGGATGTATCTGATCTTGATAAAATAAAAGTTCTTTACTTTAACACATTTAAAGAAATACTAGAAAAAGATTTACTCGATGATTATCTTGAAGAAATCAATGAAAAAACAAAAAATATCAATGATAAACAGGAATTATTCTCAGAACTATCATCAATTGTTAGTTTAGATACATTAAATACTCTAAAATTAATTGAAGGATCAAATATTCACTATCATAAAGATAGTATAATTTTATTAAATCAAATAAATCAAGCACTTAAAAATAGAAATACACTAGAAAGTAAACAAATAGAATACTTTGAAAAATTTAATAATTTAGTACGAGAAGATATTTTACCAAAAAAATATTTCAATAAAATTAATAACAAAATTAACAATGCACAAAATTATGATCTATATAATGAATTAAACACAGTAATTGATTTAGATACAATAAAATCATCACTCAAATCATTAAATCAGCAAAATATAAGATATAAAAAATATGCAACAAGCTATGAAAAATATAATAATATTATATTAAGTAAGTTATCAAAAGCTTTAAGAAATGAGACATTATCACAAGATGAAGAGAAATACTTCAAAGATCTTAAAAATCTAATTGAAAAAGACTTACTAACAAGCTATCTTGATAAAATTTATATAAAAATAAAAGATGTAAAAGATAGTCGTATTTTATATAGAACATTAGTAACAGTAGTAAGTCCTGATAAAATTAAAGATCTAGAAAAATATCAGAAAAATCAAGAAATAATCCTTTCAGAACTAAGATCCTATCTGGAAAATAATGAACTAGATACAAATGAAATAGAATACTTCAAATATCTAAAAGTATTATTTGAAGGAGGATTACTATCTGAGTATGCAGATAAAATAAAAGAAAAAATAGAAGATAATCCTGAAAAATACAAATCAAACAATCCACATCATACACTATATTATCAGCTTAGTAGTGTAATTGATATAAATAAGCTTAAGGAATTAGAAATATCAGGAATCCACAATCAAAAAGACAGTACAACTCTACTTGAAGTAATAGAACAAGCATTAGAAGATGAAACAAATAAAAGAACTGAAAAATCATATTTTAAAGATTTAAAATTAGGACTTGAAAAAGGACTACTTAATGGATTAA
The DNA here is from genome assembly GCF_022768985.1 of Methanosphaera sp. Classification (NCBI taxonomy): domain Archaea; kingdom Methanobacteriati; phylum Methanobacteriota; class Methanobacteria; order Methanobacteriales; family Methanobacteriaceae; genus Methanosphaera; species Methanosphaera sp. The sequence goes on from NZ_JALEKL010000013.1 coordinate 14,382, forward strand.
TAGATGAAATAAATAAAAAAATAAGAAACTTGGAATTTGACATACTATATCAACAATTAAATGAAATAATAACACCAGATACAATAAAATCACTAAAAGAATCCAAATTAGACATACAAGATAATCACATACTACAAAATACTATAACAAATACGTTAGAAAACACAGAAAAACTAGAAGATAAAGAAATACAATACTTCAAATCACTTAAAAAAGTACTTGAAGATGACTTAGTTGAAAAATCACAACTTGAAAAACTAAATGAAAAAATACAAGGAGTGGAATCTCATCAAATTTACAAAGAATTAATTAAAATATTAGATCTAAAATCACTAGAAAGTCTAGATGAAGCACTAAATAAAAACAATCAAATAATCAATCACGTAATAACAGAGGCAATGAAAGAATCATTTGATGATAATGCAGATGTAATACTTTCAGAATTCATACAAGAAGAAAATAATATAAATTCAGATAAAAAACTTTTCAAAGATAAATATAATAATCTACATTTAAGAGGATCTGTGGGAGAACTTTTACAAAAAAAGAATGAAAAAAAGATTGATAAAAAAGTATCAGATAATAAAACAACACTAAAAAATATAGTAAATGAAAGTTCTTCTTATAAAATTTTAGATATAAATTCTATTAAAGAAAAAATAGAAGATCAAGGAACAAAAATCAAAGATATAAAGTCAATTCAAGTATATAGAGGAATTTTTAGTGGATGTGACACTGTATTTATTGTTGATGAAAAAAGAAAAAATCATTTAGTTCAAAATAATCCTAAATATTACAGTATATTAAAACCAATTCTTAAAGATAAAGATGTAAGAAGGTGGAAGATATCATTTGATGAAATGTATATTATATTTACTGGAAGAGGAATTAATAGTGTTGATATTCATGAATATCCACCTATTGAAAAATATCTATATCAACATAAACGAGATTTAATGCCTAAAAATAAAGGAGATTCTAGAAGTAAACCTGGAAGAATACCTGGTAAATATGATTGGTATGAAATTTTTAAACCAGGCACATCTTATAAAAAAGCTAATGAACCAAGGTTAATTTTACCAAGTCACCATAAAGAATTATTTGCAGTTTATACAGAAGAATCCTATTATGTAAATTGGGATTACAATATATTGACATGTAAAGATAAAAGTAAATTAAAAATAATAGAAGCTTTACTATCTTCAAAAGTATTAAATTTCATACAAGGAATAATAGGTACAAAAGTAAAATCTAAATTTGACTTAAAACCATCAATTATTGAAGAACTTCCATTAATATTCCCAGATGAAAAAGAAATATCTGATAGAATAGTTGAATTAGTAGATGAACTTCATACTGTGGCTTCAAGTCCAAATAATTCCAGACGTATTGCTGAGTTAGAAAATGAATTAAATGATATAATTTATAATTTATATGGTTTAACTACTGATGAAATAAAAATTATAGAATCTTATTTAACCACCTTTTAAATCTCTTTTTATCTTTTTTTTTAAATTTTTTAATTCTATAAAAAAAGTTAATTTTAATGTCTTTAATTTATAAAATATTAGTAATAATTAATGAAGGAATGATTTAATGTCATTAAATACTAAATTTATTACAAATGAGGAAGACAATAAGCTTGAAGCTAGATTAAATTCAAAACTTGATGGTTGTAAATCTTTTGATTGTCTTGTTGGCTATTTTTATGTTGATGGATTTTATAAACTACAAGATCAATTAAAGAATGTTGATAAGATACGTATTCTTGTTGGGATGGGTGTTGGATCTAGAGTATTTAAGATAATTGAAGAATCAAGAAGAAGTGAGGATACTCAAGATTCAAATATTAATGAAAAAGACAAAATACTACTAAATTGGATTAAAGAAAAAAAAGTTGAAATAAGAGCTTTAAAGAAAGTTCATTCAAAATTGTATCTTATGAGTAATGGTGAAGATGAAGGTTGTGCTATTGTTGGATCTAGTAATTTAACAGCACCAGGTCTTAGTAATAATGGAGAACTTAATGTCCAACTTGATGATAATGAAGATTATAAATACTTATTAGATAAATTTAACACTTTATGGGATGAATCTACTGAAATTACAAGGGAAAATATTAATACTTCAAGATATAATGGACAAACATCTTCAAATTCAAATAGAAAAGCTGATTTAGTTGTCATTAAAGAAACTGTTGATGAAGTTAAAGAAGTTATGGAAAAAATAGAAGCAGATTCTGAATATATAAGTGATTTTGAATCTATCGATATTAAAAAAGGAATTATTTCAGGATCTAATAATATACTCATTGTAAATAAGGAAATAAGGGATGATTTAATACAGAAAGATCCTAGAAGTAGTGAAGTATTAAAGCCAATAATTAAAGTGGATCAAGTTAAAAAATGGGATATTTCATCTGATGAAAACTATGTTATTTTCATACAAAAAGATATGGATCTTAGTGAATATCCAGCAGTTGAGGAGTATTTAAGTCAGTTTAAAGATGTTCTCAATGAAAGACCACCTGTAGTGAGCGGAGAAAAACAATGGTATGAACTTAATAAAACATCATATATTGATCCTGAAATGCCAAAATTAATCTTTACATGTGAAAGTTATGCGAGTCTTTATGCAGTATTTACAGATAAGTTTACTTATTCATCAGGTCCTAAATATGCACTATCATGTGATGATGTAAGATCATTAAAGATTATTCAAGCATTATTTTCATCAAATGTGTTGAATTTCATATATAAAATATATAAAAACAATAGTGATCAAAAAAGAGTTAAAGATACTATGATTAAAGAGAAGTTTCCACTTAAATTCCCAAAAGATAAGAAAGAAGAAGATAAAATTATAGAACTTGTTGAAGAACTTCAAGAAATAGATGATAAAAATCAAATTCAGAAGTCAGAAAATGATTTAAATGATATAATTTATGAGTTATATGATTTAAATGATAATGAAATTCAAGTTATTGAAGAGTACCTTGAATATTGAACTCCCCTTTAAATCTTTTTTTAAATTTTTTTATTTCATAAAAGTTAATTTTAATTCCTTTAATTTATAAAATATTAGTAATAACGAGAAATGTGGAGATATTATGTCATCAGATAAAACTTTTATTACAAATGAGGAAGGCAATAAGCTTGAGGATAGATTGAATTTTCTTCTTAAGCGTAGTGATTTTTTTGATTGTCTTGTTGGTTATTTTTATATTACTGGTTTCTATAAGCTTCAAGATCAACTAGAGGATATTGGTAAGATTCGTATTCTTATTGGTATGGGTGTTGATTTTAAGACTTTTGAAGCACTTAAGATGTCAAAAAAGGATAATGTTAATGATAGAATTCCTAGTGCTCATCTTAAAGATCAGGTTAGTGAAAATATCATTGAGGAAATGGATAATTCACCAGATATGGCTAGTGTTGAGGGTGGTATTCGTAAGTTTATCAGCTGGATTCGTAGTGGTAAGCTTGAAATTAAGGCATATAAGAAGCGTAGTATTCATTCAAAACTTTATATTATGACTTTAGATGATGAACAAGTATCAGATGGTCATGTTATTACAGGTTCAAGTAACCTTACTGCTCCTGGTCTTGATCATAATCTTGAATTTAATGTTGAACTTAAAAATTCTGGTGATTTTAACTTTGCAAAGGAGAAGTTTAATGAACTATGGGATGATGCTGTTGATGTAACAGAAGATTATGTTAATACATTATCAGAAAAAACTTGGCTTAATGACAGTATTACTCCATATGAGTTGTATCTTAAGTTTATTTATGAGTACTTATTTGAGAAGATTAATAATGATATTGAAGATTTTGATCACCTCTATCGTCCTAAGGATTTTAATGAACTTCAATATCAACTTGATGCTGTAAGTCAGGCAAAAGAAATTATCAAAGAACACAATGGAGTTTTTTTATCTGATGTTGTAGGTCTTGGTAAAACATACATGGGAGCACTTCTCTTGCAACAGCTTAAAGGAGGGAGTGTTGTAATTGCACCTCCTGCTCTTATTGATAAACATAATCCTGGTGGGTGGTATCGAGTACTTCAAAACTTTGAAATTACTAATTTTGAAGTTGTATCAATAGGAAAACTTGAAGATATTGAAAAAGATGATATCAGATATCAGAATGTGTTAATTGATGAATCACACCTATTTAGAAATGAGGATTCTGAGCGTTACTCAATACTTAAAAGAATTTGTCGTGGAAAAAATGTAATACTAGTCTCTGCAACTCCATTTAATAATAAACCAGAAGATCTTCTAAGTCAGATAAAGCTTTTCCAAGATTCACACAACTCCACACTTCCAAATCCAAAAGTTTCAGATCTAGATAAATACTTTAAATCCTTAAGAAAAAAACTAAATAAGTATGATAAAGTCGAACAAAAAGAGGACTATGAACGTGTAAGTAATGAAATAACAGCAGACCTCAGAGAAAATGTACTTCAACATATAATGGTACGTCGTACAAGACAAGATATTTCAAAAAATTACTCAAAAGATCTTCAAAGAAACAACATGGAATTTCCAAAGGTAAACAAACCACAGCCAATCTACTATGAATTTGATGAAAAACTAGATAAAATATTTGATGAATCACTAGATGTCATATCAAAACAATTAACATTTGCAAGATACATGCCACTAAGTGAACAATATAGTAAAAATCCACTAAATAATCAATCACAAAAAAATATGGTAGGATTTATCAAAGTATTATTCATGAAACGACTTGAAAGTGGAATAGCAGCATTTAAAAAGACAATAAACACAGCAGTAACAATACACCAGCAGATTGTAAAAACATTCAAAGAAAAAAAAGTATTCTACACATCAAAAAGCTATATTAAAAAAATCTATGAACTAATGGAAAATGATGACCTTGATGCAATTGAGGAAATGATAAATGAAGGCAAAGAAATAAAAGCCTATGCAAAAAGTGAATTCAAACCAGCATTTATCCGTGATATAAAACATGACCTGGAACTCTTAAAATATGTCCAGGATCTCTGGGAAGACATAATAGAATATCCAAAAAATGAAAAACTAATAGAATTACTTAAAACTGATGAATTTAAAGATAAAAAAGTAATACTCTTCACAGAATTTGTAGATACAGCAGACTTCCTTGAAGCAAAGATAAAAGAAGAACTAACACCAAGAGTAATGAAATACACAGGAAATTCAAAAAAAGACTTACATGAAATAATAATAAAAAACTTTGATGCAAATGTATCAGATGAAAAACAAGAAGATGACTATGACATACTAATTGCAACAGATGTACTCTCACATGGTGTAAACCTACACAGATCAAACATAATAATAAACTATGACATACCATGGAATCCAACAAAAATCATGCAAAGAGTAGGACGTGTAGAAAGACTAGGAACCAAATTTGATGAAATAAACATCTATAACTTCCTACCAACAACACAAATAGAAGATGCAATAGGAATAGAACAAATAGCAGAAGATAAAATAAACAAATTCATCAACCTCCTAGGAAATGATTCACAACTACTAACAGAAGAACCAATACTATCACACGACCTATTTAATAAAATCAATGGACAACAAGAAGATGAAGATGATGAAGAAATAGAAACAGAACTACAATACCTCCGTGAAATACGTGACATTCGTGATGATAATCCTGAACTGTATAAAAAAATTGAACAAATACCAAAAAAAGCAAGAGTAACACTAAATGGAGAACAAACAGAACTTATAACATTATTACGTTCAAACAAGTTTAAAAAAATACTAAAAACAACACAAGATGGAAAAACAGAAGAAATAGACTTCCTAACTGCAGCAAAACAATTCAAATCAAAAGAAAATGAAATACCACAAAAAACAGATGAACAATACTATGAATACTTAAATAAAAACATTAACTCATTTAAAGAAATAATAAACAAATACAACAAACAAGAACTATCACGTCCAGAAAAAAATGTGCTGAATTTAGTAAAATTTGTACTATCACAGAAATCTCAACTAAATACATACGATAGAAATTACTTCATAAAACTTGAAAAACTAATAAAACAAGGAACACTATCAAACAATGAAATAAAGAAAATACAACAACAAACAAAAGGAGAAAAAAATATCCAACAAATAAGATACAAGATAAGTCAAATACTAAACTACGACATAATGAACACAAAAATAAGAGAAACAAAAGATGAAAACTTCACAGAAGTAATGCTATCAGAATACACAATAGGAGATTAAGCTATGAATAATCAAGAATTAGTAGAAAAAACATTCACAAAACCATTCAATGAAGAATCCTATCTGGATTTCCTAGTAGAACTACTAAATACATCAAATATAGGATATGA
>NZ_JALEKL010000014.1 GCF_022768985.1 Methanosphaera sp.
AATGCTATCAGAATACACAATAGGAGATTAAGCTATGAATAATCAAGAATTAGTAGAAAAAACATTCACAAAACCATTCAATGAAGAATCCTATCTGGATTTCCTAGTAGAACTACTAAATACATCAAATATAGGATATGAAGGAACAATAGAAGATATTGGAAAAGGATTTGACAGCTACATAGATGAAGTATATGACTATGGAACCTTCACAGATGATGAATATGAAGACTTAAAACTCTATGTAATAAAACTAAAAGAAAACAAATCACCAGAACGAGCACGAACAATGCAACGTAACCTCGTTGGAAAACTACTAAAAGATGAATCCATATCAAATGCACTCGTAGCATTCTATAGTGATGAAAGTAGTGATTGGAGATTTTCATATATAAATATAAAATATGACATGGATGAAAAAGGAAAAATCAAATCCACACTATCACCAGCAAAAAGACAATCATACTACGTCGGACCAAACCAGTCAAATCACACATGTCAAAGTAAATTTAATGATTTATTATACTATGATGAAATAATAATAGAACAGATAAAAGAAGCATTCAAAGTAGAAAATGTAACAGATGAATTCTTCAAAGAATACAAAGAACTATTTCACACACTTGCCGATGCAATACAAAATATCATAGATACAGATGAAACAGTAAAAGAAGAATTTGAAACAAAAGAAATAAAATCAGCAGACTTTGCAAAGAAAATATTAGGACAAATTATATTTGTATATTTCATACAGAAAAAAGGATGGTTAGGAGTTAAAGAAGGTCAAAAATGGGGTGAAGGATCTAAAAATTTCATAAAAGAACTCTATAATAAACAATATATTGAATATGATAACTTCTTCAATGATGTACTAGAACCATTATTTTATGTGGGATTTTCAACATCAATAGATGATAATCATTACTCAGAATTTAACTGTAAAATACCATTCATAAATGGTGGAATATTTGAAAATATTAAAGATTATAATTGGAGAAAAACTAATATAAATATTCCAAATGAAATTTTTGAAGAAATAATAGATACATTTAACACATATAATTTCACAGTAAAAGAAGATGAACCACTAGAACGAGAAGTTGCAATTGACCCTGAAATGCTGGGAAAAGTATTTGAAAGCCTTCTTGAAGTTGATGAACGTAAGCAAAAGGGAGCATTCTATACTCCAAGACATATTGTACATCAAATATGTCAAGAAACACTCATATCATATTTACATGAAAATACAGAAGATATACCAAGAGATGACATAACAAAATTCATAAAAGAAGGACATCTTGCAATTGATACAATAATAAAAGTACAGGAAGAGAAACTCTCAGATCAAGAAGCATCAAAACAAATACCAATACCAAATACAATAATAGCTAATCTTGATATAATAGATGATCTCCTAGCTAATGTAAAAGTAGTGGATCCTGCAGTAGGATCAGGAGCATTTCCAGTAGGAATGCTAAATGAAATAGTACAAGCGAGATCAATAATCCAAATGAGATGTGGAGTCAATGATATAAACTACTATGATCTAAAACACGAAACTATAGAAAATTCACTCTATGGTGTAGATATAAGTTATTCAGCAGTAGATATAGCAAAACTAAGATTTTGGCTATCACTCATAGTAGATGAAGAATCAATAGAAGATATAAAACCTCTACCAAACTTGGATAATAAAATAATGTGTGGAAACTCAGTAATAGATACATTTGAAGGAATAGAACTATTTGATAAAACCTTAGTAGAATCAGAAAATAAAGCACAGACCACATTTTTTGATAAAAAATCAGAAATAATATTCAGAGAATTAAACAATAAAAAAAAATCATACTTCAATGAAAGTTCAACATCGACTAAAAAACAACTAAAACATGAAATACAAGATAAAAAATGGCAATTCATAGAACAAACAATCAAAGAAAATACAAACTACAAAAACAAAGAAGAAATACTCAATAAAATTAATAAATTTAAATATGCAGAATCAAAACCATTCTTCATATGGGAACTAGAATTTTCAGAAGTATTCCAAGGAAAAAATCCAGGATTTGACATAGTAATAGGAAATCCGCCATATGTAAGACAGGAAAATATAAAAGAATTAAAACCAGCACTTAAAGAAATATATGAAACATATACAGGAGTTGCTGATTTATATGTTTACTTTTTTGAAAAAGGAATTAAACTATTAAAAGAAAATGGGTGTTTGTCTTATATAACCTCAAATAAATATACTAGAGCAAACTATGGTAAAAAATTAAGAGAATATATATTGAAATATTATATTGAATTATATATTGATTGTACAAAAAATTCAGTATTTGAAGAAGCAGCAGTTGATACTTCGATAATCCAGTTAATTAATAAAAATGAAAATAATACTCAATTATATGTTGATAATAGTTTTTATATGGATCAGAATAATTTAAATAATGATACTTTTTCTTTTCTTAAGCCAAAAATATTTAATGTGAAAGAGAAAATCTTAAATCAGGGAGTAAAATTAAGTAATTTTAAAGGTGTTGAAATAAAAAGAGGTATTGTAACTGGATATAATAAAGCTTTTATTATAGATGAAGAAACAAAAAATAACTTAATAAAAAAAGATCCAAAGAATAAAAATATAATTAAACCAGTACTTAAAGGAAAAGATATAAGTAAATGGGAAATTTTATTTGAAAATTCTTATTTAGTTTGTACAGCAAATGGTATAAACGTTGAAAAAGAATATCCGACCATATATACTTATTTGAATCAATATGTTGATGATTTAAGGAAAAGATATGATAAAGGAGATAAATGGTATAATCTTAGAACATGTAAGTATTATTCAGATTTTGAAGAAGGAAAATTAATATGGCCTGTTATTTCAGGTAAATTTGGTTTATTCGCAGTTTATGATGAGAATAATTTCTATATAGATCAAACATGTTTTATGTTAAATCATGATGATAAAAATGTTCTAAAAATATTAGGAGCACTATTTTCGTCAAAAGTTTTAAATTTTGTTTTTAAAATAATAGGTGGAATGTTAGGTTCAAAAGGTTTAATATTAAAAAAACTACATGTTAAAAATCTTCCAATTAAATTCCCTGATGATGAATTTGCAGATAGACTTGTTGAACTTGTTGATAGACTTCAATATGAAACAACAAATCTCAATAATCTCACAGAAGATAAACAAGAAGTTAAAAAGGTTTTAATTAGTAAATTAGAAGACGAATTAAATGATATTATATATAAATTATATAATTTAAATTCTGATGATATTGAAATTATTGAGAATTTCTTAAATTCCTAATTTCTTTTTTTCTATTT
>NZ_JALEKL010000015.1 GCF_022768985.1 Methanosphaera sp.
TAGTAGTATTAATGAACGTACAAAGTCACTTAATGGTATTGTTAACTTAATTAATGATGTTAATTTTAAGTCTGATGATGGTAAGGATATTCTTGGTGAAATTTATGAATATCTTATTGGTCAGTTTGCAGCAAATGCTGGTAAGAAAGGTGGAGAATTCTATACACCACACCAGGTAAGTAATATTTTAGCAAAGATTGTTACAAGTGATGTTGATGCAAATGATGAAGCTTTCTATGTATATGATCCTACTATGGGTTCTGGTTCTCTTCTTTTAACTGTAGGACAACAACTTGATTGTGATGTTCCAATTAAGTATTATGGTCAGGAGAAAAATACCACTACATACAACCTTGCACGTATGAATCTTATGATGCACGATGTATCATATAAAAATATGGATCTTAGTAATGCAGATACTCTAGAGTCTGACTGGCCTAATGGAATTGATGAAAATTGTATTGATCAGCCACGTGTATTTGATGCTATTGTTGCAAATCCACCATATTCTCAGAAGTGGGATAATGATTCATCAAAACTTAAAGATCCAAGATTTTCAGATTATGGAAAGCTTGCACCTAAAAGTCGTGCAGATTATGCATTCCTTCTTCATAGTCTTTATCACTTAAATGAAACAGGTACAATGGCAATTATTCTACCTCATGGTGTACTCTTCCGTGGAGGAGCAGAAGAGAAAATTAGAAAAACTCTTATTGAAAAAAATTATCTTGACACTGTTCTTGGTGTTCCTGCAAATTTATTCTATGGTACAAGTATTCCTACTGTTATTCTTGTTCTTAGAAAAAATAGGCAAAATCGTGACATCTTATTTATTGATGCAAGTAAGGAATTTAAGAAAGGTAAAAATCAGAATGAACTAACAGATGAACATATTGATAAGATCATAAAAACATACAAGGATAGATGTGATGTTGATAAGTATGCTCATGTTGCAAGCTTTGATGAAATTGAGGAAAATGATTTTAACTTAAATATTCCACGTTATGTTGATACATTTGAAGAGGAAGAACCTATTGATCTTGATGAGGTTTTAGCAAATCTTAAAGAGGATGATGAAAAGATTGCAAAACTTGAAGATGAAATTAATGAACAACTAAAAATACTTGGAGTAATAAAATAATTTGAGGAGTGTGTTATATTTGGCAGATAGTTTAAAACTTGTATTAAAATGTATTGATAAGGATGGTTTTGGTAATCTTTATGCATTAAATCAGAAATTAGATGATGAAACACTTGAAACAGTTAAGGATTACTTCCATAACTACCAGCTTGAGGATTATAAGGATATTATGGAAATTGAGGGAAATCCTCGGGGTTGGATGTGTAAGGAATGTGATGTTGCTAAAGTTGAGGAAATTCTTGGAATTACTGACACTATTCAGAAACAAAAAGATACAATGGAAGCTCGTCAAAAAGAGGCAGATAAGCTTCGTGAAGTTAAAAATAAGGCAATGGATGAAATTGAAGCTGCATTTGCCGGTGCTATGCGTCCATCTAAATTCCTTAAAAAATTACTTAAAAAAGCTGATGTTGTATATGATCCACAGGATGTTTATTATACAGATCATGATGTAGGTGAAGGTCAGCTTTTCATTATTGATTATTCTGGTGGTTATATCTGGTATATTATTAATAATGGTCGTAAAGATGATGATTATGCACTTAATAATATTAAAACTGATGGGAAAGGTGCTGTTGGTTTTAGAGTAGAGTATTCAGACCATCTTCATGATCTTATTAAGATTGTTTCAAATGAAAATATCTATAAGGGTAAATAGATACTTCTATCCCTTATTCTACTTTTTTTTATATTACTACTATTTTGTGAATTAAATACTTTTTTTTACTACTAGTTATAAATGTATATATTAATTATTCAAATAAATTATAAAATTTTTTTTTAATTTATTATTTAGGGGAAAATTTTTTATGACTGATATTATTAAAAGAGCTGATGGTGAAGGTAAGATCTATTCAATAGATCCTAACAGTGAAAATAAAGTTTACAGTATGTCAATAGTTGAGATGCTTAAACAACATTATATGTACTTATATGATAGTATAATTGATGAGAAATATAAAATTTATGAAGATGAAGAATGTATGCTATTTAAGGAAATTGTACATATAGATGAAGTGGTAGGTTTTAGTGCATATAAAGGATCTGATGTTAACCAAACACAAACACTTGTACTTCAACATATCTATGTACTTCCAGAATATCGTGGAAATAATCTACTCATGAAAGATATCTATGATACAATATCACTAGGACGATACGTTTCAATTGAACTACCAACACATTTCATGGTAAATTCACTAATTGAAGCAGGTGTTGCAAAAGTATTTGACGATCGTTTTGTAATAAGTAAAGTACCATTTTCTGCACCACTACATAACTTCTCAGAAGAAGAAAAACAACATCTTAAAAAGGAATATAACATTCCAGATCCAACAGGAATTAGTCGTGAATCATCAATATATGATCTTAAATATTCAGCTATTGTATGTCCACCATTTGATGGATCAACACGTGCATATAATCCAGAAGATCCAACAACTAAGGCAGTTGAAGATGGATATATAAGCCAACCACTAGATGTTGATAATACCTACTTTGATGCTCAAAAAATAAGAGATGAAGATGGCGAACAATATACAAGCCAGTATTTTAAAAGACTTCAAGATACACTTCAAAATAACAATGAAGCAATACATGAATTCTTAAATGAAGAATAAATAAAAAAAAATAGTTTAAATGTTGGAAGTATTTAGTAAATTTAAGTAGTAGCATCTTCCAACATCTAATTAAATTAAAATCTTACTACTACCCTTTTCTTTTTTTATTATTACAAGTTTTTTTTTCTTAGTCTATATTTCATCTTTGTGAGGTGAATTTTTCAATATTATCTAATGATCCTTTAAAGATTATCACATCATCACAGCGGAGATTGAATGAATCATCAATTTTATGAATAATTTTCTTATCACGAATAACAGATATAGCACTAAGATTAAAGTCACTAAATTTGAAATCACCAAGATTTTCCTGACAATCTACACAGGTAGATTCAAGATATTCACCATCAGGTGTTTCAATAAAGTTACTATTCACATCACTAAAGCTTCTAAGTGTTGTGTAATGATCGCCTCTAAGTTCTTGAAGCAAGTCATTTACATCTTCAAGATCCTTATCATAATAGTCCATAATAAGACGGAACATCATAATACTTGTCTCAAATTCCTCAGGTATTACTTCATCTGCACCAGCATCATATAATTCATTAACATTTTTCACATACTTTGTACGTACAATTACATGAATATTAGGATTAAGTCTTTTTGCTGCATCTACAATCTGGATAAGATGATCAGATACAGATGTTGCAACAACAAGTACATTTGCAGATTTAACCTTTAATTCTTCAAGTACACTTTCTGAAAATCCATCACCATATATTATTGGTATGTTATTAAGTTGTCCTTTTTCAACAACTATAGGATCATTATCAACACAGATATATGGAACATCCATTTGCTGACATGAATATGCAATGTTTCGTCCTGTAAGACCATAACCTACAACTATTGTATGGTTTTCAAGGTCATCTGATATTTCATCATCAACAGTTTTAATTTCCTTAATTTCCTCACAACTTTTACCTTTAAGTTTAAGTTTATGATCTGCTTTTTTAAAGTATGGTATTTTCATAAGCATGTCACATACTGCTGGTGCATACTTTGTAAGTAGTGGTGTTAGTGACATTGTAATTATGCTTATTGTAAGGAATGTTGTAAATAATTCACTGCTTATTATTCCATAGCTTATTCCTTCACGTGCAAGTACAAATGAAAATTCCCCAATTTGGCTTAGTAGTATCGATATTGTAACTGTTGTATCAAGTGATAATTTAAGTGCACGTCCTGTGAGGAATGTTGCAATAAATTTAATTGCAATAATAAGAAGTGCCATTGCAACAATAATTACTATGTTTGATATGAAGTAATGTATGTCAATTAAAAATCCTATTGATATGAAAAATAGGCTCATAAATACATCCTGGAATGGTTGAATATAGCCTAGTGTCTGGTGGCTGAACTCTGTATTTGATATGATAAGTCCTGCAATAAATGCTCCAAGTTCTGGTGAAATTCCTAGATTTGATGTTGCAAATGTTGTACCAAGACATATGAATAATATGAGAAGCATAAATAAGTCACGATTCTTTGTTGATGCTGCCTCTTTAAGTGCATATGGTACGATATATTTACCCATTGCAACTATTATAATAACAAGTCCTAAGACATTTAGCAATGTTCTTGGAAGTGTTGAAATATCAATACTTTGTCCACCAAGAAGTGGTGTGAAAAGAAGTACTAATATAACTGCAATGTCCTGGAATATAAGAATACCCAGTGTAACTTTACCTTTAAGTGTATGGTTTAAACCATTTTTCTGTATTATCTTCATAACAATAGCTGTACTGCTGAAACATATTAAAAATCCCATGAAGATTGCACTATTAAGTGGGAATCCTAGGATAAATGTTATAACTGCTACTATTATTGTGGTTATTAAAACTTGTAGTACTCCACCAATTAAAGCATAATGTTTAATGGATGAAAACTTCTCTATTGAAAATTCAAGACCTATAATGAACAATAGAAATATTACACCTAATTCTGAAATTGCACTAATTAGATCTGTTGAATGCATAAAGAAATTTAATATTATACCAGTTAAAAATAAGCCTATCATGGATGGAAGTTTAAGTTTATTAAATATTAGTAATACTATGACTGCTGTTATAAGTACAACAGACATTAGTTTTAGTAGTTCTAAGTCCATGTTATTTCATCCGTAAAATAATAATTTCTCTATATTTTTAGTTAATTTTACTATGTACTATTTATGTTATTAGTTTTTTAAAAAACTTTTTAAATATAGTTTTAAGAAGTTAGAACTATTATTTTTAAGTTATATTTATTTAAATTAAATATTGATCAAAAAATATGAAAAAAAAAGAAAAAATGGGGGGATTAAGTGTTGTTGTTTGTTGTGTTATTTTTCACTTTTGATGTGGAATTACTAACTGGATCTGGAGCTTCATCAAGTATAGCACCACCAGCTACAGCACCAGTTTGTGCATCAATTTCAACATATCCAACAATTGTACCACCTTTAATGAAGTTATAAAGGTAATAAGTTTTACCATCGGAAACATCACTTGAATGATATACAGGTGATATACCTTGAAGTACAGGACTACTACTTGCCCATTTTTGAGCTTTAACTAATCCTTCAGTTATTGAAATTGTTTTAGTTGTATTATTTCCACTAGGTGTTACGTTTGTACCGTTTGTACCATTTCCACTAGGTGTTATGTTAGTACCATTTGTACCATTAGCACCTGGTGTTGTATTAGTTCCATTTCCACTACTATTTCCACTACCGTTTCCACTTGGTGTAGTGTTGGTTCCATTTCCACCTGGTGTTATGTTTCCACTTCCACCACTATGGCCTCCACTACCTTGTGATGATCCACCACTACTGCTACCACTACCTCTTTTAGAACTTTGCTGTTGTGCAGGATTTACTATTGAATCTACACTATATGCAGGATAGTTATAAGGTAGTTTAAGTGAATTTTGTGAATCTCCAGCACCTTGTGCTTGTTGTGAATCAGCAACACCTTGAGATTGTTGTGCATCACCTGCACCTTCTGATCCTGATGGATTTACATCACTTTCAACAGGTGTATTTTCAGTTAATGCTTTACTAAATGCTGTTACTCCATCTGAAACTTGATCATGATATGTTCCAGTTACAACACCAATAAGAGCAACAACTAAAACTGCTAATATAATCTTATTATCCAACTTTATACACCCTCCTATTAAATTATATTTTCTAATATAATGTTTTAATTTTTGTTATTTAAATACAATTCTATAATATCTATGTACTAATTTAAGAGATTTTAGAAAATAGTTAATTATAAGTTAAATAAGATTTAATAAGATAGTTTTAAGTTCTAGATAAATTTCTAAAAAAAAATAAAATAAGAGAGAGGAGGTCAAGGGATGGATTAAATCAAGGGTGGTTAAATTTTTTTTATGGATTAAGTTTTTTTTGATATAATTCCTTTTTAAAGTATATTTTTTATATGAATTGTTATGGAATAATTATTTCAAGTTATTGCCTGATTTGAAATAAAAAAATATTTTCTAATACTTATTAGAAATAATGTGTGGGGTTATAAGAAACCCCGTTGGTTATGAAACCATTATAGTAGAAAGGGATTTTATAGGAGGTAAAGCCCCTAGATAGCTTTATCTCCCACTTCACCAGTTCTAATTCTTACTACTTGTTCAACATCTGTTACGAAGATCTTACCGTCTCCAACATGTCCTGTTTTTGCTGCTTCTACTATTGCATCAATTACACTTTGAACATTATCAGATGATACTACGATTTCAATCTTCACTTTTGGTAGTAAGTCAATTCTGTATTTTGTTCCACGGTAGCTTTCTTCAACTCCTAGCTGATTTCCTCTACCTTTTACATCTGTAATTGTAATTCCGTTACAATTAATTTTTTCTAGTGCAGTTTTCACTGCATCTAATCTTTCGTTTCTTATTATGGCTGTGATTCGTTTCATGATAAATCAAATCCTTTTAATTTATACTCTGTAACCAAGTTCTTCATGTTCGTTAACATCAAGACCTTCGATTTCACTTTTCTCTTCAACTCTAAGTCCCATAGTTTTATCAAGTACTTTAGCAATTACATATGTTACTATGAATGAGTATACTGCAACTGCTACAATACTTATTATTTGTATTACGAGTTGATTAGGGTTTCCATATAATAATCCTGCTGCTCCATTAATTGCTGGACATGCAAATACTCCTGTAAGTATTGCTCCCCATGTTCCTGAAAGACCGTGTACACCGAATGAATCGAGTGCATCGTCGTATCCAAATTTTGGTTTGAGGTATGAGATTGCAAAGTAGGATACAAATGATGTTGTAAATCCTATTACTATTGATGCTGCTACATCTACAAATCCTGCTGCAGGTGTAATTGCTACAAGTCCTGCTACAGCTCCTGTGATTGCACCAAGTACTGTTGGTTTTCCTGTTTTTAATATATCGATTATCATCCAAGATATCATTGCAGCTGCTGCTGCTGTGTTTGTTGTTATGAATGCGTTTGCTGCAAGTCCATTTGCTCCGAGTGCTGATCCTCCGTTGAATCCGAACCATCCGAACCATAGGAGTGCTGCACCTATAACTGCATATCCAAGGTTATGTGGAAGTAATCTTGTATCTTTCCTTTTTCCGAGTACCAGTATTAATGCCAGTGCTGCTATACCTGAGTTAAGGTGTACTACTGCTCCTCCTGCGAAGTCTAATGCTCCGAGTTGCATGAGCCATCCTCCACCCCATACCCAGTGTGCGATTGGTATGTATACGAGTGTAATCCATATTGCTACAAAAGCAATCCATGCTTTTGCTTTCATTCTTCCTGCTACTGCTCCTGATATTAATGCAACTGTAATTGCTGCAAATGTTGCTTGGAATACTACGAATAATAGTTCTGGAATTCCTGTATCAGGATGTAACATATCTATTCCGATTCCTTGTAAGAATAGATTTACTGGTGTTCCTATTAGACCACCTATCGTTGCCCCGAATGAGAATTGATAACCATAGCAGACCCATATGACTGCTGCGATTGCGAATCCCACTAGTGACATGAACATTGTGTTAAGTACATTTTTCTTCTTACTCATTCCACCATAGAATAGAGCTAGTCCTGGAAGTGTCATTAGCATAACTAGTGCTGCTGATATTAAAATCCAGGCTGTATCACCTGTGTTTAGTAACGTTTCTGCTACCACTTATAAATCCTCCTGTTTTATTTAAGATAAGTTAATAAAATTTAATCAAATTTTAATTTTTTCATTTGGTTTTTCTCTTTTAATGTTGTTTTTTTGTTTTTTGAAAAAATTATTTTTATATTTATTTTTTAATCGGAAGTAGGAAATATACTTCCGTTACTAATAGTTTAATGTACATACTATATAAAGGTTTCGTATAACTATGAAAAAATAATTAAAAAATAGAAAAATTAAGTAAAAAATAAAAAAAATAAGAAAAAAAGTTAAAATTAATTTAACTTTCTAGTTTTTGAGATATACTTCTTCAAGTGCAGCTACTCCAGCTCCAGTTTCAAATTCGAAACCAAACTCTTTAAGAGTCATTTCAAGACATGTGAATGTTGCAGATAATTCGAAAAGACCTGTAAGACCCATGTGTCCAATTCTGAATACATTACCTTTAAGGTGATCTTGTCCACCTGCAAGTTCAATGTTGTATTTGTTTCTCATTGTACCACGGAGTTGATCATCAGTTACACCTTCAGGCATTTTAATAGCTGTAAGTGTGTTTGAATAATCTCCTTCATTAGCAAATAATTCTAAACCTAAAGCTTGAGCTGCAGCACGTGTTGCTTCAGCACCAACATGGTGACGTTTAATACGTGCATCGAGTCCTTCTTCAAGTACCATAGTTAATGCTTCTTTCATAGCATATGTCATTGATACATTAGGTGTGTATGGAGTTTGTGCTGGTTGTTTTTCTCCACTTTTTTTCATTTTTAATAAGTCAAGATAGTATCTTGGTGAATTTGTTTTTTCAATAACATTCCATGCATCATCATTAACTGTAATAGCAGCCATTCCAGGTGGTGCTGCAATACATTTTTGTGATCCTGTAAGACAAATATCAAGTCCATAATCTTGTACTTTTACATTGTCCCCTGCAAGTGAGGATACTGTGTCAACAACAAATAATGTATCATAATCTTTCATTATTTCTCCAACTTCTTTAATTGGGTTTACAACAGCTGTTGAACTTTCATTATGTACAAGTGTTAATGCTTTTGCATCATCGTTTTCTTCAACTACTCTTTTAACTTCAGCAGGATCCACTGCATGTCCCCATGGAACTGTGATTTCTATGGATTCTCCACCATATACTTCTGTTAATTGTTGTAATCTCTGACCGAATTTTCCACCAACTACGTTGATAACTTTGTCACCTTTTTCAACGATGTTAGCAATTGCTGCTTCCATAGCTGATGTTCCGGATCCTGTTAATAAGTATGATGGATTGTCTGTTTGAAATACATCAGACATCATTGCGGTTGTTTCACCTAAAATTTCACCATATTCTGCTCCTCTGTGATTTACAATAGGTTGACTCATTGCATCTAATACTCTTTTTGGAACAGTTGTTGGTCCTGGAATCATCAATAAAGTTGTATCATCCATTTGAAATATTCCTCCAAATAATATAATTTTTTTTCTATAAACGTTTATTTTTAAAAAAATTGTATAATAAAGTTAGTCTAAAATAAATAGTCTGCTTTATTTTTATTGGATTATAAAAATAATTTCCTAAAAAAAATAAAAAAATTATTTTCCTTTTTATTTCTTCCATATCTACTAAAAAAATAGCACTATCCTTTACTATAAACATTATTTATGTTTATACTTCTTAATAAAAATATTACTCTTAAAAAAGACAAATATCATTAACATCTAAAATAAAGTAATTTTTTTGTGATATAATATGTGTAATGATTATAATAACTGGAATATGTGGTATGAGAAAATATTAGATGATTTTAATTTTAGTCGGTGTGATGATGAGTATGTTGCATCGTTTCTTAATGATAAAATTTCAGAACTTCCACATTTTTCAATAGAAGATGTAGATGTCAAGGATAAGTCAATTGTATTTGGAGCAGGACCTTCAATTAAAAAACATATAACATACATTAAAGATAACTTTTCACTTAACAATTATAATTTAATTGCTGCTGATGGTACAACAGAGGCACTTATGGAGGAAGGGATAATTCCTGATATTATTGTAACAGACCTTGATGGAAAAATTGATAAAATAAAACAAGCAAATAAAAAAGGTTCAATATTGTATGTACATGCACATGGTGATAATCTTGATAAAATAAAGATGTATGTTGATGAATTAGAAAATATTATACCAACAACACAGGCAAAAAAGCATGGTTATCTTAAAAACTATGGTGGATTTACAGATGGTGATCGTGCATTACATATTGCAGTTTATGGGCTAAAGTCAACTGAAGTTATCATGGCTGGTATGGATTTTGGTAATGTGGTAACTCGTTATTCTCGACCAAATATAAAAGGTGATACTGGTTTTGCTGATGATTTTAAAAGATTAAAACTAGAGTATGCTGAAATTTTAACAAATTCACTTATTGAAAATAATTCTAATGTCAACTTTGTTAATCTTGTTGATATTGTCTAAAATAATTTCTATAAAAAAAAGAGTTTTCAGATTTTAAAAAGAATATAATTAAAATTGTGAGGAGTTATAATTTCTTAAAACATTTTTAATGGAATTATAAGTGATCACAATAATTATATGTTTTTGTGGGTATGCATTATAGTTTGTATGTTACTATTAATATAAAGTAACACATTTAAGGTTAATTTTTATTTAAATGTTGTAAAAATACTTTAAAAGTACAAAAATATACGAACTATATAATAAATTATACGGACATACAAATTTATTTTAAAATATTGCACAAAAATTATATGCCTAAAAAATAGTTAAATAATATCTGAAAATTTCTCTTTAAAAAAAGTCATTAAAAATAAAAATAATAAACAGTGACAAATTATAAAAATTTGATTTATCACTAGTTTTTTTAAATAATTAGTTTTGTGGGTACAAGTAATATTATCTCTAAACTAAAATATATAACATTCTACATATTAACTAAAAAATACATTAAATTCATTAAAAAAAAATTTAATAAAATTTAGAATATATAAAATATAATACTAATTTTTAATTAACACTACTTTTTAATAATAATTCTTACAACATCATGATCTTCAAGAACATGATCAAGTCCAACTTTTTGTCCAGGGAATTTAACAGAATCTCCCCAAACTTTAGCATACTTAAAGTTTTTAACAAAATCTCTGTGAAGCTTATGAGCAACATCCTCAATTGTAGATCCACGTCTAATAATTAAAGGCTCATCCATATCAGCCTTCTTACCCTGTGGTTTAAGATAAAGACGTATTAAATCTAAATCAACAAAGATTCTCTCTTTAAGCTCACTCATATTTATTCCAGCATTAGCAGAAACAAACAATGCATTAGGAAGTTTACGACGTACATCTTCAAGCTGCTCTTTTGTTGCAAGATCAATCTTATTTACAACAACAGTCATAGGAATATATGCACGGTTTGGCTCCATAGCATCAATAAATCTGTCAATTGTAACATCCTCACGAAGAACTACATCTGCACTGTGAATACCATACTGGCTGAGAATAGAATGAATAGTTTTCTCATCAAGATGTGTTAATTCAACAGTAGATACGATGTTAAGTCCACCCATTTTCTTTTTAGATACCTTTACATTAGGTTTCTTTTCATTAGGACGAACACCAATATTACGAACTTCATCTAAAATAACATCCATATGTTCAAGCTGGAATACATCAAGAACCATAATAATAAGATCAGCATTACGTGTTGCAGATAATATTTCACGACCCTTACCTTTACCTTTAGATGCACCTTTAATAATACCAGGAATATCTAAAATCTGAATATTAGCATCATCATATTCCATAATACCAGGAACAATATCAAGAGTTGTAAATTCATATGCACCAACTTTAGAATTTGCATTTGTAAGATAATTTAGAATTGTAGATTTTCCTACAGATGGAAATCCGAGAAGTACTGCTGTTGAATCTCCACTTTTACGTACAAGAAAACCTTCACCTTTAGTTGATGATGAATTACTTTTTTCAATTTTCTCTTTAAGCTGAGCAATTTGTGCTTTAAGTTTACCTATATGGTGTGATGTTGCCTTATTTTTCTGAGTCTTTTTAATTTCCTCTTCTATCTGTTTTATTCGATCCTCTGCTGCTGACATATTAATTTCACACTATTTGTTTTTATTGTTATCTGAAAAATATTTTCATTTTTTCGTGTTTTTTTCTTATCTTATAATCAAAAATATTTTATTTTATAATCTAACTCTTTATATTTATTTGTCTTTCATAATTAATATTATTTTATATAATCATTACACATAATAGGAAATTTAGTTTATATAAATAAACACATAATAGGAAATAAATTTTTTAATTTTAGATAATTATTTATATACATATAAATATAATATTTTGTATAGAGATTATGGCATTTTTATTAAGTTTTAATAAAACTTTTCAGAATAAAAAAGATAACTTTTCAAATAAATGTCTAAATTATTAGACAATTTTCAATAATGAACCAATATTTTGTATTGATTTTTTACAATATAGAAAAATTTGAAAATTTAGATATTTTTCTTTTAAAAGGGAGCCCATATAATGGTATATGAATTAACAATAGAAAAAGAATTAGAAGAAGAATTAAATGAATTAAAACGTATAAATATAAGAGAATACACAATACTACAAAAGAAATTCGAAGAAATGAAACTTCATGCATCAGTGATAGTAAATCATAAGGCAAAGTTCAATTCATTTGAAAAACCATTACAAGACTATAAATGGATTGAAATCAATGAAAAAATTCTTATATTTAAAGTAGATCCTAACGATCAAAATATTCACCTATGTGAATATCTACCAAAAGATGAAGTATTCCAATAGAAAAAAAAGAAATTTTTTTTTACTTAAAATTCTAAAAAAAGTAGTAAAAAAAGTATTATATAAATTCTCCACAAAAAATAAAATGAAAAAATAGAATTTCATTAAAAAAAGCTGAGAGAATAAAAAAAAGTATTAAGAGGAATAGATAATATCTAATCCTCCATCTTGCCCATCTAATTTTTTTTGAAAAAAATATAGTTAAATTTTTCCTTTTAATATAACTTATTTTTTAACTATATCATTCCAAGGTCTTATAGTAAATTCACTAATTAGACCACTGTTTGTTGATGAATTTGCAACAATTTTAGCAAATGAATAAATTAAATTCATAAATCCAATCTTAGTTTCAGCATCAATCATTACACATTTAGGAGCTTCAAAGTCAGCTTGTGATTTTTCAATAATTTCATCTGCAACTTTAATATATTCATCTTTGCTGAGTGTAATATTTTCTTTTAAATTTTCACTTGAAACCTTAGGATTTGCAACCTGATATGTTGAAATAGATGTACAATCACATACATCAATATCTTTAACAGCTGAAGCTAAAATAAAGAGAAGATGTCCAACAGGAATCTGTTTATCTGCAATTGCAATTTTACCAGGAAGTTTTTTATTAACATCAATCCAACGAGTTAAGCGGTAATTTGCATTTTGAAGATCAAATGCTGGAATATCAACAAATTCTACATCACGAATATAAAGTTTTGCTGAATAATCTGCAGGATCACATTCATCGTTTCCACCATAGATTATGTCAAGATCATATTCTTCATTTTTAAATTCATCAAAGTCAAGTTGTGCTGAAAATTTACCTTCAACAACTTCTCCTCTAAGAACTGTTTTTTTATTAAGTTTAACTACAGTTTTTCCACCATCTACTGGTTGGTCATTTTCATCTACAACTTCAAATTCAATAGGTTGATCTTCCCCACGAATAAGTGTAGTATTTTTAATTTTTATTTCTGAATCCATTACTATCACTTTTATTAAATATTATTAAGATTAAATAAAAAGAAAAATTTAAATTTTTTTCAATTAATATATTATTATGTTTTTTAATTTTTATAATATTAATGGATTATTTTTAAAATTAAATAGAAAAATGTAATTTTTTAAAAAAAAGAATTCTAAAAAAAAGTTTTAGAATGGGTGAATTATTATTTTTTTTTATCTTATATTATTGCTAGATACTGAAGTAATAATAAAACTACCATTAGAAGTATTGTTATAAGCAGGTATGCTATACTTTTATTTGAAAGTCTTTCATTATCTGTATATAACTTGCTTTCTGATGAATATCCACGACATAACATACTTTCAAATACAACTTCACCTTTTTCATATGCACGTAAAAACATCATAAGAACCAGATATCCTGCATTTTTTAGTCTCCACATATATGGTAAATCACTTGATAGTCCATGACAACGACTTGCTTGTGCTTGTCTGAGATTTTGAAGTTCATCAAAAAATAGGAATAGAAATCTTACAAATAATGAAAATATCATTGCAAATTCATTTGGTATGTGAAGTTTTCTAAATGCTTCTGCAACATCCTGCATTGGTGTAATATATGAAAATAGTACTACTGATGTTACACTTATAACAAGTCTTGCAAGGAGAAGTTCTGCAAATGCAATTCCCTGTTGTGTTATATGTATTCCAAGTGGTAGATTATATATTATATCACCAGGCTGTATAAATGGCTGGAATAGTGCAATAAATAGTCCAAATGGTATGATGAGTGCAACACGCATTAATGCTTCTTTTATTGAAATATTTGATAGATATATTAATATGAGAAGATATGCTTCAACTGCTGCAAAAACTATGTAGTTTTCAGAACTTACTGCAAAAATAATAATTAAAACAAGGACAATTAGCTTGATACGACTGTCAATATCATGTAATAGGCTGTCACTATTTGAGATAGAATCTTGTTTCATTAGTTCGGTGATACTTGCCATATTTTTTTATACCCCACATTTTTTTTATTTATAGTATATAAGAATGTATTTTTTATATTATATTAAGTTATTATTATTTAAGTTGAAATTATGATAAAATAAGTAATATTTTAATGAATAAATTTAAAAAATCTTTTATTTTAATTAGATAGAATATAAATAGTTTATTTTTATTTATATTAAAAAAAAGTATACTAGGAGGAGGGGGGGTAGTTAGAATATAGATATGTAGTCTATTTCTTGGTGATTTACACTAAAGTTAATGAGTGAGTGAGTAAATCTAGTGTACATATGTTACAATATTTTTTTATTATTTAAACTATATTTTTTCTTCTTCCTATTAAATTAATATTATTTTATACTTTTTTTAGTTACTAATTGCACGAAATACACCATATGCAACTGCAACTGATCCGAGTGTACCAAGAATAAGACAACCTACGCCAACAAGTGGGTTATCTTCCATATCAGGGAGTGTGTAATCTGGCATAATTGGATCAATTACTTGGGGTGATTCGAGAATTTCAGGGTTAATAACTTCTGCAGATTTTTCAAGTCCATCTGGATCTCCTGATGCTAAAAATGGAGATAATACACAAACAATTATTGCTACTGCAAATATTGAGATGTATAAATTCTTCTTATTCATTTTATTTTCCACCTCTATTGTATGATAGTAGATCTGGTCTTACTGATTCGATTCCCTTGATTATTATCACTGTAATTGCAGCTTCTATAACTCCTATCATTGCATGGTATCCTCCCATAAACATTATTCCTTCCATGAGTGGGAATTTTCCACTTATTGCAAGTTCTAATGCTGCAACTACTGCTGCAATGAAACATGCTGCCCATGAGGATATAAATATTGATGGGTATTTACCTATTATATTTTTAAGTGTTGTAAATCCATAGTAACCTACGAATCCTCCAACAACACCCATATTTAGGATGTTTGCACCTAGTGCTGTGATTCCTCCGTCTCCGAAGAATAGTGCTTGTATTATAAGTACTATTGCAAGTACAAGTATTGCTGCATATGGGCTGCAAAATATTATTGCAACTAGTGCTGCACCAAGTAGGTGTCCGCTTGATCCAAATGGTACAGGTAGGTTAAATGACATGATTGCAAATATTCCAGCTGCAAGTACTGCAAGTAGTGGTGTGTATTTTTCATCTAGGTTTTCTTTGCTCCATTTTATTGCTAGTGCTATGAATAGAATTGCTATGATGTATGCAATTATCCATACTGGAGTGCTTAGAAATCCATCTGCTATGTGCATTTTTTGCCTCCTATTTTTTTATATTTTTATTATTTCTCTTAATATTTTCTTATTTGTAATACAAATTAATAACTTCTTATTAACTAGTACTATTTATAAAATATAATTAAATTACTATATAAATATATTTATTACAAAAACGCTGTAAAATCCATTAATTGTAATACAAAGCATAAAATAATATTCAAATTTGAAAATAAGACAAAAAAAGTAATACAAATACACTAAAAAAAGTCATAAATGTATTAATTTGTAATACAAAACACTTTAAATTAATAAAAAAAGTAATACTTTTATGTAAAATAATAATAAAAAAATCGTTTTAAAAACTCTAAAAAAAATAAGAAAAGAAATTAATAAATAAAAACTTATTTATCAACTTCATCAGCTTTTCTTGAAAGAAGATCATCCATTTCTTGCTCTTGTTGAGCATAGAAGTCAGGATCATGTATTGGACAACATTTAAGTTTTTTATATGGTGAGTAAAGCTCAGTAATTTCACTTTTATTTACATTTCTAATTTCTTCAAGTCTTTTAAGAATAGTTAGAATTGTACCATCATCCATAAGAGTTGCCATAAATCCAGGTCTTGCATGTTCTTTTTGCATGATAAGATAGATAAGCTTCATAATAGTTAAAAGATCAAGTCTTTTAATTAACTCGTGATTGTTAATATATCTCCAACCAGTCTCTTCCCAATCTTTTAAGTTATCAAATGTTCTGTAAATATTTTCCTGATAAAGATCATCCTTAAAGAAGTCAGCATCATCATCATAGTAACGTTTACCATTTTCAACAATCATAAACTGACTTTCTGGATCTTCAAAGTATGGAATATATTCAAGAATAGCATCCACATTTTCAATATTAGGATACTTAAATATGTTACCAAATGATTTGTTAAGACCCATTTGAAGTGTTTTATAATCAAGTACTTTAATGTGTGATTTTTCATCATTAAATAATCTGTGATCCCATACAACTAAGATGTTACGGATATCCTCTGTTGCTTTACATTTATACTTAATTTGGTTATCTGTAATTCTTTCAATTTCAAGAAGAAGATAACTAGTACGTGTAATATTACGTGCTTTTACAGAGTTTTTCATACGTAGACAGATGTATGGATATTTAAGTATAGGTTTAAATTTAGCATCAAGCTCTTCAGGTAAGTCATGGAAGAAAATCTGCATAACTGTTGTATGTTCCATACTGTTTTCTTCAACTTGGAAGTAGTACTCTGCAAGTTCACGAACACCAGCTTTCTGGAATGTAATTTTACCTTTAGTTTTTTCAAGAGCTTCAAGAGTATTAAGAAGTACATATAACTCAAATAACTTATCATTACTCATAGCTTTAAGTATTACATCAACAATTGCATTGTAAAGTTCAAGTTTAGTAGGGAATACGAATAATTCATCATATACCTCATATACACGTGCAAGATTGTAAATTTCATCAGTATTTTTTGCTGCAACCTCAAGAAGGTTAACATCAATAATATCAGGTGTTTGAATATCTGCAAATAAGTCACTTTTAAGAATAGATGATATTGCTTTTTTATTTTCTAGTATATCAGCATTGATTTCATCAAGTTTATCTGCATCAAAGTTTTTATTTTTAATACTTCCAGAATCATCATTTTTAATGTTTTCAAACATGTACTTGATAACACCAAGAATTTCACAATAAGGTGATGTTGTTACATCTTTACCTTCAAGCATTTCTTCAAGTTTATTAAAGTTACCTATAAGATCCTGAGTTTCAGCAATTGAGAGGAAATGTTCAATTTTAAAAGCTCTAAGTTCAAGAGCATTAATTTCAATAATTTTAGACATTATCTCTGCTTCATCTTTAAATATTTTAGTAAATAAGTAGTGATGAAGTCTTGTTTCTACATAATTTGTAACTGTTTGTCTGTCATAATTAGTCCAAATTTCTTCTAATTCTTCAGCCATAAATATAACTCCCATTATTTTGGTTTTAAAACTTAAAAATATAAATTCAAATATAATCTAAGAACTATTTCTTTTAAATAAATAGTATAAAAATCCTAAATTTATTTTTTTTTGTCAAGTAATTATTATATTAAAAAGACAATTTATTTAAATTTTATATAGATTTAGTAGAAATTAAACTAAAGAAATAATTGAAATAATTTAAAAATTTTAAAAAAATATTGATTAAATAAAAGAAAAATAATAAAAAAAGGGAGGTTAAAGAAGTTATGTGTTAATTTATAATAGTTTTTCTGCAATCTTTCGTGCTTCATCTGTTTTTGAATGAACATCTTCAAGCATATCAGCAAGAAGTTCTGCAGCACAATTTTTACATTCACCACAAAGAACTTCACCTGCAAGACATCTCTGTTTTAAATCCTTAAGTTCATCATCACTATCAACAAGATGATAAACAAGAAGTTCATAAATAGAACATTTATCAGGTTCTCCACCAAGCTCTTTTTGTTCCTTAAGACTTTCACGACCACCAGTTTTTGCACTTTTAGCCTTTTTAGTTGCATCTTTTATTGAATCTGTAAGATAAATAGCACTTTTTGGATCACTACTACTCATCTTATCACCAGTAAGACCTGTCATGAAACGATGGAACGTTGCTGAAGGTTCAATAAATCCATATTCATCATTAAATTTAGATGCAAGATCACGAGTTAACCGGATATGAGGATCTTGATCAGGACCTACAGGTACAATAACACTTTTAGGACCACCATACTTTTCAAGTTGAGGATGTAGAATATCTGCAACCTGAAGAAGAGGAGTGTAGATATGTGCTACATTTGTACTGTTATCAAATCCATAAATACTACGCATCTGACTAAATGTTACCTTACGACCAATAGTATATGCAAGATCTTTAACATCATCGTTTTGAGATTGAAGATAAATATGGAAATTATCAGCTTCAACATCAAGACCAAGAGCAATATAATTTATAATATACTCCTCAAGTGCAAGTTCTCTTGACTTTACAGAACTAATACCACGTGCTGCATATGCTTCCATATCAGCAATAGATAAGAAGATGTCAGAACCTTTCTGTTGGTACCATTTAAGTTGATCTACAACCATTTTATGTCCAATATGCATCTTACCACTAGGCATCATACCAGTCATTGTAGCAAAATCATCACCATTTTTAAGTGCATCTGTAATTTTTTTATAATCACGCTGTCCAAATATAATTCCACGTTTCATTAGTTTGCTTGGATCTTCTATTTCTCCAACAACATCACCAAATGCTTTTATACCAAATTGTTGTGTAAGCTTATCATAGTCAATTATTGAAGAACCCCATGGATCTATCATATTCATATTTTTCAAAAACTCCCTAATTTTTTTTCTAAAATTTAAAAATATTCTATTTTATAATTTAATTTTCCCATACTTCCTTTTTTCTATGGTCTTGTCCATTCAATATCATAATATGTTATGTCATATTCATCATCAACAACAGCAAGAAGAAGATTTTTACGCACACCATGTGCAACACGTACATAACTTGAAAAATCACGTACCTTAATTGTCTGTTCTTCTGATAATATCTTTACAAGATAGTTTGAATGTCCATCACCAGGTTTATGTCCACGTTCATAAATCCTAAAATCACTACCATACTTAAATCCTGTCTTTATAATATATCCACGAAAACGTAGATCTGAATATACAAGGTAGTGTGCATAGGTATGATTGTTTCGTATAATATCAGTTAGAGATTCTTCATCTACCACTTCATTTTCTGGTGTGAAAACTTCAATCTTATCTTTTTTAAGTAGATATAATGCTTCAATAAAAGATAATTCAAGACCACTATCTGTTAGATTTCCATAGTATCGTTTATTATATAGGTTATGTGCATGTTCATCTTTAACAATAACTCTATCATCATATAGAATTGATTTCATTGAAATAAAAAACACCCGCCACTTTTATAATATGCCAATACTTTTAAGGTAATCTATACTTTTAAGAACCTGTAGTTTTGATTTAACTTCAATTACACAGATATCATCATATTTCTTTTCTTTAAGTATTTCAAAGATTCTTTCAAAGTCAATATTATGACTTCCAAGATAATCATGCATATCATATGATCCATCATTATCACTAAGATGAATATGGTGAATTCTATCTGATTTAAACATTTCATCAACACTAAAGCCATTATTATGTGCATGTCCAACATCCATTGTTATAGCTGAATGAATTTCCTCATCAATAAAATCTGCAAGTACTTCAATATCTGTAAATAGCATTCTTTCAAAAAGTGGCATATTTTCAACACACATCATAACACCATAGTCTTCTGCTGATTTTTGACATTTAAGAAGTGATTGTCTGTTGTATTCAAGTATTTTATCTGGGAATTTAACACCCATTATAGGCATTGTACCAGGATGTACAACAACACGCTGTGCTCCTATTTCATTTGCCATTTTAAATGCATCACACATTGCCTCAACTGATGCATCACGAATCTTATCAACATGTGATGCTATGTTAATATCAGACATTGGAGCATGAATTGAAAGACCTACATCATAACTTGAAAAGTCATCTGCTGTAAGATTATCATATGGATATTCTTTGACAACTTCAAGATATTCTATTTTCTGGTCTGTAATGAAGTTAAGTACATTTTCAATTTTTGCTGGATATAAACCTAATGTAGAAACACTTATTTTCATAAATAACACATCCCCTTTCATTATTTGTTTTTTTATCTAAAATCTTTTAATTAAGTAATAATTTATAATTACTACTGAATATTTATTTTTATAATTATAAAACCTAAAGTTAGTATGCTTCCTCATTTCTAAGACGTGCATATACAGGTTCATCTTTTTTCATAGCTTTAAGTATAATTTCTGCCATTTCAATATCCTTTTTAAGGCGGATATTTGCCTTTTTACCAACAGTTGCTGTAAATAGGTATTCATCTTCAACAATAATATCAAAGCTTGAACCAATATCTTCTTTATTAAAGTTTAAAGACAAGTAATTTCCTGATACATTTACATTAATTGGAATTCTTGAGTCAATATTTTTAATTTCAAGTTCTTCAACTTCTATACTAATACCAGCTTTCTCCTCAATTGCTGCAATTGTCTTACCATTTTTACCAATTATAACACCAGCATGATCAGGGTCAATTTCAACAAGTGCACGTCTATCAGATAGTAGTGATACTTCAAGTATTGCTTTAGGTGCAACTTTAAGAACTTCTTTTCTTACTGTACGTTCTACAATCTTTTCAACAGGACTTTTCTGTACATCTTCATCTGTTGCATTTTGAGTATTTGCCTTGTTAATATCCATAACTATTGTCTGTTCACCATAGGTATAGATTTCATATAGTAGTGTGTCATGTTCAAAGTCTTTTATCTCAATTACAGGGCGTGAAAGATCTGCTTCAAGCATACCTGTTGGTACTTTTACTGTAAGTTCTATTGAATATACACTTGCTATTTGTCCATTTTCAATGTAGATTGTTGTATCAACAACAGATGGTATAATACCAAGTTCTAATCTTCCAAGAAGTCTTTGAACAGCATCAATTGCACGTGTTGCATGTACAACACCAATCATTCCTACCCCTGCAAGACGCATATCAGAATATATTTCAAAGTCACTTGTTTTACGTACTTCATCAAAGATTGTAAAATCAGGTCTTACAAGAAGAAGTATGTCTGCTGTATTTTCCATACGTCCATCAAGTGGAGCATACTGTGTTATGTTATCATCTAAGTTAAGATCTCTTGGTGATTCCATTGTTTTTACAATCTGTTCCATGTCATAGTAGTAGTACTCAGCAAGAGCCTGTGCAAATGTTGATTTTCCAGCACCTGGTGATCCTGCAATAAGTATTCCTTTTGCATCGTTTGATAGTCTTTTTAGTAGTTTATCTGATACATCATAATCTTCAAGGTCAAGCTTATTTACAGGCTTGATTGCTGTTATTTCAAATCCATCTGCAAATGGTGGTTTTGCTATTGTAATTCTAAGATCATCAAATTGTATTACACTTACACCTTTTTTGTCAATTTCAACGAAACAATCATGTCTAATTTTTGTTTGTTCCATAATTTCCTTTGCAATACGGTCAAGATCATTGTATCTTAGTGGTACATAGTCAATTTCAATTAACTCTACACTTCCTGGTACTCCTCTTTTTGCAATAGGTGTTGTGTTTTCTCTGAGATGTACTGATGATACATTTTCTGTAAAGTATCCTTCAAGTTCAGTTTTCTTAATTGGTGTATATTCCTTTGGTTTTTGGTAGTAGTATGTTTCAACACCCTGTGCTTCTGCTACATCTTTTTGTAGTCTGTCACTTGTAAGGAGTGTTGCATGATATTTTCGTGCAATATCACGTATCATTGCATCTATTTCTCCACCATTTGCTATTGAAATTTCCTCAAGTGTTGGTCTGCGTCCTACATATAGAAGATCTATTATTCCATCTTCACTGAGTTTTCTGATATTTTTTAGCTCATCAATTCCAAGATAGCCTATTTCTTTTTTCTTATTTGCATGATTTTCAATTTCAGATGGTACAGCTTCAGGTATTAGTACTTGTATTTCATCATCTTTTTCTAGAAATTCATCAACTATCAGCCTGCTTACTTGTTGATCTATAATTATACTTGTATCTGGTACAACTTTTATCATCTTTTATCTATCCCTCCTAGCTTTTATTTTCATCTAGTATACTTCATCAGGATTAAATACAATGTCTGATGTATCTTCTATGATTTCATCTCCATTTTCTGATAATTTTTTATAGAAGCATGAGTAGTGTCCTGTATGGCATGCTCCTCCTTTGCTTTGTTCTACTTTAAATATTATTGCATCCATGTCACAGTCAAGTAGAACTTCTTTTATATCCTGTGTATGTCCTGAACTTTCACCTTTGAACCATACTTCATTTCTTGATGTACTATAGTAGTGTGCTTTTTTTGTTTCTATTGATTTATTAAATGCTTCCTTATCAATAAATGCTACCATTAGTATTTGGTTTGTTTTATAGTCCTGTGCTATTGCTGTTGCAAGTTTTTTTCCATTAATTTCATGTCTAAAGTTAGGCTTTATCATACATATCCCTAGTTTAGTATTGTATCAACAATTTCATCTTGTGGTACTGTTACTTGCTCTTTTGATGCCATATCTTTTATTGTTGCTGTGTTTTCTTCAACTTCTTTTGCACCAAGAATTATTACCTTATTTATGTTATGTGCATTTGCATAGGATAGATTCTTTTTAAGTTTACGTCCTTTAAGGTCAACGTCTGTAATTATATCGTTTTGACGTAGTTTTTGTGCAAGTTTTATTGCATCGCCTCTGAAGTCTGTTTTTAGTGGTACTATTAATGTTCTTGTTGTTGAATCTTGTGGAATTTCAATTTCTTGTCTGTTGTATGCTTCCATTATACGATCAAATCCAAATGCAAATCCTGTTGATTCAACTTCTTGTGCATCAAATAATCCCATGAGGTTGTATGTTCCTCCACCTGTTATTTGTTTTTCAGCTCCAAGATCTGGTACATATACCTCAAATACAAGTCCTGTGTAGTAGTCAAGTCCACGTGCTATTGAAAGTTTAACTGTGTAATCTTCAAATCCAAATGCTTCAATATTAATGAGAATTTCATTAAGTTCATCTACAGCTGCAAGACTATCATCAATACCTGCAAGTTTATCTTTAAGTGCAATTAGATCACTACGTCCACCATTAACATCAATAATACTTGTTATAATATCTTTACCCTCATCATCTATATTAAGTGATGTAAGAATATCATCAAGAAGTTGGAAGTCTTCTTTATCAATTGATGCTATAATTTCTGTCTGTTTTTCAGCTTCAATATCATAATAATTAAGTACTCCTTTAATAATTCCAAGGTGTCCTATTGCAACTTCAAAGTTCTGGATGTTAAGTTTACATAAAGCCTCATTTGCCATAGCAATAATTTCAGCTTCATTATATATTGGTGTTCCACCAATTACTTCAACACCAAACTGCCAAAACTGTCTGAAACGTCCAGCTTGTGGTCGTTCATATCTAAAACAGCTACCAAAGTAGTACATTTTAAGAGGTTTTGCTTCTCTTTGTAGGTTGTTGTTATATAATCTTGCAACAGATGCAGTCATCTCAGGTCTAAGTGCAAGGTCACGTTCACCTTTATCTTTAAAGTGATAAATTTCATCTTTTATACCTTCACCTGATCTTGTTGTGAAAAGTTCTAAATCCTCAAATATAGGTGTTTTCACTTCTTTAAATCCATAGTTTTCAACAACACTACGAATTGTATTTTCTACATATTTTCTTTTCTGCATATCATCAAAAAGAAAGTCTCTTGTTCCTCTTGGTTTTTTAAATTCCATATTAACTTAAACTCCTAAAGATTTCAATAATATAATTTTTAAATTCCTACTAAAATAAGATCCTCTAAAAAAATCTTATTTTAATCCCTAAAAATGTGGATAAAATTTTTTATATAACATTAGAATACTCACCTGCTGTGATAATAATTCCATATCTAGATTTATTATGTAGATAAATAAACTAACATTTAAAAAAATTCTATCTAAAGTAAAGATAAAATTGTCAATTTTAATTATTAAATTTTTTCTATAAAATTAAAATAAAAAAGCAATTCTATCTAAATAAATAAAAGTCAATCCATAATGATAAAATTAGACATCCACTATAAATAATTAAATAAATTCATAAATTACAAAAATATTAATTACCTAAACAGACATTTAATAATCATTTACAAATTATATATATTATATATAGTTTTTAGTATAAAATTTTATCACAATACAATGGAGGAATAATAACTTTATGATAACAGCAAAAACAAAACTAATAGGTCTTATAGGACATCCTGTTGGACATTCATTTTCACCACAAATACATAATAATGCATACAAACAGATGGATATGAACTATGTATATCTTGCATTTGACATTGATCCTGATGATATAGAAAATATTATAGATTCTGCTAAAGTATTAAATATTCAAGGTTTTAATGTTACAATTCCACATAAAACAGCAGTAATACCATATCTTGACGAGATTGATGAAACAGCAAAAAAAATTGGAGCTGTAAATACAATACAATTTAGAGATGGTATAGCAAAAGGATTTAATACAGATGGTATGGGTGCTGTAATGTCACTTCAAAACTATACAGATGTTGAAAATAAAGATGTTTTAATTATTGGTGCAGGAGGAGCAGCAAAGGCAATTGCATTTACACTTATTAATTATAATATTAAATCTATGAAAATAGCAAATAGAAGCCGTGAAAATGCTGATGTTTTAATTAATAACTTAAAAGATCAAACAGAATTCAGTAATATTGAATATGTATCACTAACTGATGCAAGTGATTTAATTGATGATGTTGATATTATTATAAATACAACCCCTATTGGTATGTATCCTAATGTTGATGTAGAACCTCCAATTAAGACAGATAAAATTTCATCAAAACATACTGTTATGGATATAATATACAATCCACTTAAAACAAATCTTCTAAAACAAGCACAAGCAAATGGTGCAACAGTAATTGATGGAACACAGATGCTTATAAATCAGGCAATTGAATCATTTAAGATATTTACAGATAAAACTCCAAAGTATGAATATATGGAGAAAGTATTACTTAGAGAACTTCAAGGATAAGAAAAATTAGTATTTATTTATTCTCTTTTCTTTTTTTTTAATCTTTTTTTTAATAATTTTAATTTAAATAATTTTTTTTTAGTTTTAGAAAAAGTAGTTGTTATATCTAAAAAAAATATAGGGGAAGGATTGTTTTTTCTGGAAGATTTTTCCCCTATTTATACCTATTTCCCGTTAGTTAGTATTGTATCATGTTATTTAATATGTAAACTGAGAAGTGGTAGTGAATTTATATTTATCTTTTTTATTTATTCTTTTTTAATTCCTGTGATTCTTATTCCACCAAAGTGTGATTTATATTTGATGTTTAATCCAATAAGAAGAGGTGTGATTTTTTCAATCATTCTTGCTTTTTCAAGTTTACCACAGTCAATACAGTCTACACCAGGGATTTTTTCAATAAGTTCAATTGCTACTTTTTTAGCTTCATTATCATTTCCTGCTATGAGACAGTCACAATCAATTGGTTCTGGAATGTTTTCAAGAAGTGAGTTACTTATGTTACAGAATGCTGATATTACTTTTGCATCTGTTTTTTTAAGGATTTTTGCTGTTCTTTCTGCTGCTGATCCTTCCATTAAATCTACAAATCTTGCAGGTGATCCACCAATTGCTGTTTCAAGTGGTACTGTTGCATCAAGTACAATTTTATCTCCAACAAATTCTTTTATTGATTGAAGTGTTGGTTTTTGTGCAGCTAGTGGTACTGTTAATATTAATAGATCTCCTTCTTTTGCTGCATCTTCATTACACATTCCTACCATGTTTATGTTATCGTAGTCTTTGAGTAATTCAAGTGTTTCTTCTACTTTTGTTAATGCTTTTTCTTCTTTACGGGATCCGATAATTACTTCTTCTCCTGCGATTGCAAATCTTTTACCAAGGTTTAATCCTTGTGAACCTGTTCCACCAATAATTGCTACTTTCATTTTAATAACCTCATGTATTTTATTAATTAAATTTTTTCTGATTTGTAATTATTAATCATTACTATTATTTATGTTTTTAAATAATATATATAATTAATTATATATTCCACTATCTCTTTTTTAATATATTAAAAAATTTTCAAAAAAATAATAAAAATTAGTAGTTTTATTAATAATTCTACTAATTAAGATATTCCTCCATTGTATCTATATTAGAGGAACACCTGTAATTTGTGATGCTTCCATACTTAAAGCAACAAGATCTTGTTTTTCAAGTTTCTGTAAATCAGTATTACCTGCTTGTTGTGTTAGCATTTCAGCTTCTTTTGTCATTGCATTAATATAATTTGCAAGATTTTGACCACTACGTACAGGGTCAAGTCTACGTCTAAGTGTTCTTTCCTGTGTTGCTATACCTTTAGGACATCTACCATTACTACATGCTTGACATACATTACATCCAATTGCAATAAGTGCAGAAGTTGCAATATATGTAGCATCAGCACCAAGAGCAATAGCTTTTGCAACATCAGCACCAGATCTTATACCACCTGCTGCAACAAGATTAACTTCAGATCTTAAATTAACTTCTTTAAGAGCTTCATCAGCTTTAACAATTGCCTCAATTGTAGGAATACCAGAATGTTCTACAATAACATCAGGAGCAGCACCAGTACCACCCTGCATACCATCAATAACAATTATATCTGCTCCAGCTTTAGCTGCAATTTTAACATCCTCTTTTACACGACCTGCTGTAAATTTCACAATAATAGGAACTTTCCAGTCCGTAATATCACGAAGTTGACTAATTTTCATTGCAAGATCCTCAGGACCTACAATATCCATATGACGTGCAGGACTTAGAGCATCTACACCTTCTGGAATATTACGTATCTTTGCAACTTCAGCAGTTACCTTGTGTGCAAGAAGATGTCCACCCATACCAGATTTTGCACCTTGTCCAATTTTTATTTCAACAGCATCAGCATTGTTAAGATATTCTGCAGACACTCCAAATCTACCAGATGCATACTGTGCAATGAGCTTATCTGCATATTTACGTTCCTCAGGTAGCATTCCACCTTCACCTGTATTTGCAATGGTATTTGCAAGTGTAGCACCACGAGCAAATGCAAGTTTTGTTTCTTTACTTACAGCACCAAATGACATTGCACCAATCATGATAGGTGTACCTATTTCAATTGGATTTTCAGCAAAACGTGCACCTAGTGTAACTTTTGTATTACATGGTTCACGATATGAATCAATAGGAGGACGTGATACCTGTGCTGGAAGTATACTTAAATCATCAAATGTTGGAATATGACGTGTTGCTCCACATCCACGTACTTTATAGTTACCTGTCTGTGTTTTACGTCTAATTTCAGATATTGTTGATGCATCCCATACTCCACGTGTCTCATCAGGCATAGATTGAATATAAATAGCATTTGTAGGACACATTCCCTCACATATTCTACATCCAACACATCTTTCCTGATGTACAGCCATTGGTTCATCATTTATTACTTCATATACATCGTGTGGACAGTTAACATAACAGCTATAACAGTTTTTACAATTCTTCTCACGTGGCTTATCACAGAGATATCCACAACATCCAGGTCTGTTATTTTTAGATTTACATATTTCAGATCTTCTATTTACAAAAAATGCCACCTTATTTTCCCTCCTCTTTAAGTTCTTTTAATGGTTTAAATACAGGACATACTGAGTATTTTGTACCAGATGCAGCAATTACATCATTAATATCATCTGTTAGTTTTGCATATGGTTTCCATGGTTGATCTTCTTTTTTATCTACAATAACAGTTTTATCTACATATTCATTTTCCATTAAGTACTCAAGAAGTGTTGTTATTACACCACCATCTTGTGTTGGATAATCTTTTAAGCTTTTAAGTGACATTATAGATGTATATTCACCGATAGCTTTTTTATTATCAAATTTTAATTTATCTGGTGTGTATGTTCTTGGACAGATTATAAAACATGCATGACAATCATCAGGACATTTCTTGGTTGTAAATGGTTTTGTATCATCAATTTTAATAAGATCATATGGACACATATATTCACATCCACCACAATGTACACATGATGCATTATCTATAACATTAGCTTTAAGATCAACAAAGTTTGATACCATATTTTCATCAAGTATATGGCTCATTTCTACATCACGCATATAAAGTACTGGTTTTGATCTTGATTCTTTTTCTTCTATATTTTCAAGATTTCTTTTCTTTTTATTTGAAGATAATCTTTTAAGAATCTTTTCTTGTTTTTCACTTAGTAGTTTTACTTCAAAATATCCATCATCTATAGCTTTTTGTATGATTTCATCAAGCTTTTCATTTCTTATTATTACTGTTGAATATCCATCAGCTGAACCTATTGATCCTATTGAAATGTCAGCTTTTTCTGATGTTAAATCAACACAGATGTTACAGTTTTTACGTACAACATCTTGAAGATCTGATATTGGTATTTTTATTTGTGAATCATCATTTAGTGTTAAAAATCCAAATCCTTTCTCTATTCTGAATTTTTTAATATCATCATAGTCTACATCATATTGACTCATTAGGTTGCTAAGATATGAATATGAGAAGTTTTCCATACAAAATAGTCCAATTTTATATTCTATAGGTGATTGTGTATAGTGTTGTAGTTTTGCTGCAGTTAGCATCTCACATGGAGTTCCAACAAGTGCTATTTTTTCTGTCACTACTGATCAACTCCTGTTGCATCTTTTTTATTTGTTATTTTTTTGAAGTTTTTATATTGTTTATCTGTTAGTTTGAAGTCGTATTTTTCTAGTACTTCTTTTAGTTGTGCTATGTCTTCATCTGTTGTTGGACTAATTACTGCATCTTTTCCAAGACTTTTAATTTCTCCACCTACATAGATGGTTCCACGCATTATTGATTCACCAGCATCATCTGATACATCACCTAGTACTATGAGTCTTCCTCCCATCATAAGAAGTCCTGTCATAAATCCACTGTTTCCACCTATTATAACAGTTCCTCCTTTCATGATTTCTCCTGTACGTGATCCTGTATCTTTACGTATTACAACTACTCCATCATAGATTCCTTGTCCTGCTCCATCACCAGATCCACCATCTACTATTAATTCACCTTCTGTCATATTATCTCCAGCAAACCATCCAGCATTATGTGTGATGTGAACTTTTGGACCATTTATCATTGTTGCAACAAAGTATCCTGCAGATCCTTGTATTTCTAGTTCTACATCGCTTGTTAGTCCTGCTGCAATGTTGTGTTTTGAGTGTGGATTTGTAATTATGATTTTATCATATTCATCTGCATGTTCTTTAATGGATCTTGTAATCATCTTCTCTGACATATCTTTTGCATCGATTATGTATTCTTTCATGAACATCTACTCTCCTAGTTTTATCATCAATACTCATTTTTTTTTACATAGTATATGCTCGTACTTCACCTGGTGCAATTTGTTCTACATGGTCTGTTTCCATTACATCTTGTAGTGCCATTTCCTCTGATGCTATTGCAAATACTTCATCATTTTCTGCCATTACTCCTGGTCTTAGTCCTAGTTTATCTTTTGCTATTCCTATACCATTTGGTGTTCCTACAAGGAGTGAAAATGGTCCGTCAAGATCTTCTACTGCATCTTCTAATGCTTCTTCGAGTTTGTATCCTTCATGGAGTTTATCTGCTATGTAGTGTACTATACATTCTGTATCATTGTTTGATTCAAAATGATGTCCTTTACGTTCTAGTGGATCTCGTATTTTCCAGTAGTTTGTTATTTGTCCATTGTGTACAACTGTTATATCAGGTGTTATGTAGCTTTGATATGGGTGTGCATGGTATCTGTCAATTGTACTTTCTGTTGCAAATCTTGTATGTCCTATTGCATGTGTTCCTTTTATTGATTTTATATCATATCTTTCTGCTATATCTTTTACAAGTCCTACATCTTTTATCATTTCAAATGAGTGTGATCCATTTATTACACGTAGATCTTCAATTCTGTTAAGGTTTTGTATTAATGCTTCAAGAAGTTCATATTTATCAAGTTTAATTATACATCTGTATATTATGTATCCATCGGGTGAGTTGAATGTTTGTTCATTAAATATAGGTGTAATCTGTGTTAGTGTTGTTTTTAGTTGGTTTAGTAGTCCTGGTTTGTTTTTAAGTTCTACATTTAATTCATACTGGTTATCTGCAAGTTCAAGTCCTCCATAGATTGAAAATCCTGCAGAGTCAGGACCTCTGTGTTGTAGTGAATGAAGCATGTCAGTCATTTCTTTTCCGACATTATGTGTTTTTTTATCTTTATATAGTAGTCCTGCTATTCCACACATTCTATTACCTCTTCTATAAATTTTCTATGTATAAGTGTATTTTCTGTTAATTCTGGATGGAATGCTATTGCCATATATTGGTCTTGTTTTACTCCTATTACTTTTCCATCGTATTTACTTAGTATTTCTACATTATCTGCTATATTTTCTGCATATGGTGCTCTTATGAATATTCCAGGATATTTTTCTCCATCAAATTCTATTTCTGTTTCAAATGACATTCTTTGTCTTCCAAATCCATTTCTTTTCACTTCCATATCTATAAGTCCTAGTAGGATTTGGTCTTTTTTTGTATCTTTTGATAGAAGTACAAGTCCTGCACATGTACCTAGTACAGGAATTTTAGATTCCCTTATATATTCAAGTAGTCCTGTTCTTTCAAGGTGCATTCCTATTGTGGAACTTTCTCCACCTGAAATTATTAGTCCGTCACAGTCTTTAATATCTTCAAGAACATTTACAAGCTTTGTTTTTCCTTCAATTTGCATTTCATCAAATGCTTTTTGTGTCATTATTTGGTGTTCTTCTACATCTCCTTGTAAATCTAAAATTCCCATTGTTATCATTTTAATATCGTCTCACATATTTTTAAGTTTATAATTATATTTTTTTGATTGTTGATTTTTTTTTATTATAAAACCTTATCTTAATTATATATAACATTTGTATTTATTCTAAAATATAGCTAACGTTATTTAGTTAAAGTGAATATTTTTTAGTATTGTTTAGTTTTTAGTATTTTTTATTGTATATTGTTTAAAAATTAGTATTGTTTTATTTTCTTTTATTTAGAAAATCTATAACTTTGTTATATAAAAAATATTGCCGTCGAAGGAAGTATATTTCCGACTACTGTTTAAAATTAAAAAAATACTAAAAAATAATAAAAAAAATAAGATGAGGAGTTTAAAATAAAAAAAATACTATAATCCAAGTTCACGTCTTACCTCATAGGTACTCTTTTTAACAGCACGAGCTGCTTCAAGGAACTGTTTTTTCTCATCTTCTTCCATTTTAAGGGGAACAATACTTCTAATACCTTTTCTTGATAAAATTACAGGAATACCAAGTGATACATCATATACACCTTCAACTTCACCTTCAAGGTAAGTACTTACTGTTAATATTTTACGACTATTATTAAGAATTACTGAAATAATATTTGTAACAGCAAAAACAGGACCATACTCTGTTGCACCCTTACGACTAATAATAAAGTTACCAGCAGAACGTAGACGTTCAACCATCTCCTCAACACTAAGAGGTAATTTATCTGCAAAGTTCTGTAT
This sequence comes from Methanosphaera sp., assembly GCF_022768985.1. Classification (NCBI taxonomy): domain Archaea; kingdom Methanobacteriati; phylum Methanobacteriota; class Methanobacteria; order Methanobacteriales; family Methanobacteriaceae; genus Methanosphaera; species Methanosphaera sp. The sequence continues at coordinate 32,354 of NZ_JALEKL010000015.1, forward strand.
TAATACCCCACCAATTGTAGTATAACTTAAAAGTGGCACCATATGATCTCCATGTTCACCAATAACACGAGTATTAATTTCACCACTATTTATACGGAAAAACTGTGCAAGAATCTGTTTTAATCTAAGAGAATCAAGGTGATTTCCAAGACCAATAACTTTTGATTTATCAAATCCTGATGCACGAAGTGCAATTGTTGTCATTACATCTACTGGATTTGTAACAATTAATATAATAGCATCTGGTGCATACTTTGCAACAGCCTCAGAATATTCCTTCACAATCTTACCATTAGGTATAGCAAGATCAAGTCTATTCATTCCCTCTTTTCTTGGAATTCCTGATGATATAAGAACTACCTTTGAATCTTCAAGATCTTCAAAGCTACATGATGCTTTAAGATAACAATCTATATCTTCTGCTGCAAGTGCATCATACATATCTGATATTTCACCAGTTATTTTATCATAGCTACTTTCACGTCCAAACATTACAATTTCACTAACACTGTCTTCTTTTGCAAGGTTAAATGCTACATTTTTACCTATTGTTCCTGATGCTCCCATTATTGTTACTTTTGACATTTAATATCTCCATTAATTTTGAATAAAAAAAATAATTTTTAATTATATTTGTACTTATTTGATTTTTTTTAATTTATATAAACTAAATTATTTAATATCTATTTAATATTTATATATTTCATTAATTATTATATTTCTTATAAAATAGATTAATAAAACATTTAATTTATTAGAAAATTTTTAAGTTTTAGTGAATTTGTCTAAAATAATATAGAATTTATTAGTTAAATGTTTAATTTATAATATGAATCTTAATGAAATATTAAATTATTATATTAAAATTATATAATGTATAAAACTTTCTTATAAATATTATAAAAAAATAAAAATCTTATTTAAAAGAAAAAAGAATTAAGGGTGGTTAAAAAAATTCTTTTAATTGAATCTATTGTTCATCATCTTCTTCTTCAAATTTAGCAAGGAATTCCTTAGCATTATATTTTACATAACCACTTTCATCGTTTTCAACTAATTCTTCAAGTGCTGCTTTTGCTTCTGGAGTTCCAATTGAACCAAGTCCAAATACAGATCCTGAACGAACAAAGCTTTTTTCATCTTTTGCAGCTTTTATGAATACATCAACTGTGTCTGGATTTCCAATTTTAGCTAAAGCCCATACAGCTCCTCCTCTTGCTCTCCAACTTTTATCTTCTGCAAGTTCAAGAAGTGTAGGAATTGCCACATCACCATAATCTGCAAGAGCAGAGCTTGATGCACGTCTTACCCATTTGTTTTGGTCGTGAAGTAATTGAGCAAATACTTCTATTGATGATTCATCTTTTACACTTTGAAGAATTTCAATAAGACTTGTTTTTATCTGTTTTGGATATTCTTTTTTAACAATTTCTTCATGTATTGTATCTAATTGTTCTGGTATGCTCATTGCAATTGTATTTTCTGCTTCAAGTTTAACAAAATCATCTGGGTTTGCTAGATCTCCTATAGCTTTTACTACTTCTTCAGCGCTCATAATAATTAACTCCATTAAAAACTTAGTATATTATATTTTTTTTCTACATCTATTATCTGCTAATCTATACCTTTTTTATTCTATCTGTATATTCATTTTTTTTTCTATAGATTAGTTTTAATTATTTTACCATTCACTTTTTTGTATTTATATTTTTTTTTAATATACTTATTATTTTGTATGTTTTACAAAATATTTAAAATTGAATATAAATAATAGAAAATTCAACTAAAATATATAAGTTAATAATATAAATTATAAAATTTATTTTTTTTCTTTAAATTAAATAATAAAAAAAAATTTTATGGATAGTGATATATTTTGTATAAAATTACAACAATACCTGGTGATGGAATAGGAAATGAAGTAATGAAGCCAACAGTTGAAATTCTTGAAACACTAGATGCACAGTTTGACTTTATAGAAAAAAAGGCAGGAAAAGCATGCTATGATGAATGTGGAACAAATTTACCTGATGATACAATAGAAAGTGCACGAAATTCAGATAGTATATTATTTGGTGCTGTAACATCAATTCCACAACAAAAAAGTGCAATTGTAACATTAAGACGTATGCTTGATTTGTATGTAAATCAACGTCCAATAAAATCATATACAAATAGTAATATTGATTTTACAATTATTCGTGAAAATTCAGAAGGTCTCTACTCTCACATGGAAACATTAGATGGTGATGTGGCAACAGCAACTCGTAAAATTACACATAATGGTTGTGAAAGAATTATAAACTATGCATTTGACTATGCAAAAAAAGTAGACAGAAACAAGGTTACAGCTGTACATAAAGCAAATGTTCTTCCAACAACTGATGGAATATTTAAAGACACCTTCTATAATATTGCAGCAGACTATAAAAATATAGAATCTAATGACTTCTATATAGATGCAACAGCAATGTATCTTATAATGCAGCCAGAAGATTTTGATGTAATTGTAACAACAAACCTATTTGGAGACATACTATCTGATGAAGCAGCAGGACTTGTAGGAACACTAGGACTACTACCATCAGCAAACATAGGCAAAAACAATGGACTCTTTGAACCAGTACATGGATCAGCACCAGATATTGCAGGACAAAATAAGGCAAATCCAATAGCAATGATACTATCAGCAGCCCTAATGCTTGAATTTTTAGATCTTAAAGAAGATGCAAAAAATATACAAAATGCAGTAGAACAAACAATAGTTGAATCTAAAATAAAAACACCAGATATGGGAGGATCAAATACAACACAACAAATGGCAGATGCAATCCTTCATAAACTCTAAATAATGGCAATTTTAGTTTTTCAAATTTAAGTTAATATAAATAAATTTATAAATATAAAAAAAGAAATTATTAAATACTTAAAAAACTTTTTGTTTTAGTTTTATAGTAATTCACAAAATTGGTGAATTATTTTATTTAATATATCATTTTAAAATTATATTATACAAAGACAAATAGTATAGAATTCTATTTTAGTATAACAAGTTTTGAATTTTGGTATATGATTCTTTACCCAAGGAGGTATATTTAGAAATGAAAACAACTGTAAGTATTATTAAAGCAGATATTGGTAGTGTAGGTGGACACGCTGTAACACACCAAAAATTATTAGACTCATGTAATAATCATCTCGCAGAAGCAAAAGAAGATGGACTTTTAACTGACTTCTACATAACCCACTGTGGTGACGATATTGACATGATCATGACACACACAAACGGACCTGACAATGAAGAAGTACACAAATTAGCATTTGATACCTTCATGGCAGGAGCAGAAATAGCAAAAGACCTTAAATTATACGGTGCAGGTCAAGACTTATTATCTGAAACTTTCAGTGGAAACATCAAAGGTATGGGTCCTGGAAGTGCAGAAATAGAATTCAAAGAAAGAGGAGCAGATCCTGTATTTGCTTATTGCTGTGACAAAACAGAACCTGGAGCATTTAACTTACCATTATTTAAAATGTTTGCAGATCCATTTAACACAGCAGGACTTGTAATCGACCCAACATTACACGGTGGATTCGACTTTGAAGTATACGATGTAATTGAAAACAGAAAAGTTATAATGTCATGTCCTGATGAAATGTATGATTTACTCGCACTTATCGGTTCAACAGGAAGATACGTAATTAAAAGAATCTTCAGAAGATCCGACGGTGAAATTGCAGCAGCTGTAAGTACAGATAAATTAAACATGCTTGCAGGTAAATACGTAGGTAAAGACGACCCAGTAGCAATCGTAAGATCACAATCTGGATTCCCTGCTGGTGGAGAAACAACAGAAGCATTTGCATTCCCACACCTCGTAAGTGGATGGATGAGAGGATCACACAACGGTCCATTAATGCCTGTAGGAGAAAAAGATGCAAGACCTGTAAGATTCGACGGACCTCCACGAGTAATTGGACTTGGTTTCCAAGTATGTAATGCACACCTTGTTGGTCCTGTAGACATGTTTGCAGATCCTGCATTTGATGATGCAAGAGCAACAGCAACAAGAGCAGCAAACTACATGAGAAGACACGGTCCTTTCGAACCTCACAGATTACCAGCTGATGAAATGGAATACACATCACTTCCTGGTGTTCTTGAAAAACTCGAAGATAGATTCGAAGATATGTAAATTTAATTTTTACATAATTTCCTTTTTTTTACTTTTTTTTACATTAAATTAATTCAACACAAAAAAAACTACTACTTTTTAGAATAAATATTAAACAAACTATTTTTTTTATATAAATTATTAACTACTTACTAAAAAAATAAAAAATTTTAAAAAAAGATAATTTTATGAAGGGTGGTTAAGTATTTCATCTATTTTCATTATAGTTGATATGAAATGATGTGATATTTCCAATGATATGATTCTCATCATCAACTACAGGAATTGATGAGATTCTATTTTCATTCATTAACTTTTTAATATCATCAATTGAATCGTTTTCATGACATGTAATAACATCTTTTGTCATGATATCATCAATATTATTAGTACCTTCTGCAATAGATTTAGATAAATCCCATGCTGTAATAATACCAATTAGTTTTTCATCATCATCAACAATAGATATATGTGTTTTTTTTGTTGAAAGCATAAGCTTTGCTGCTTCTTTAATATCTGATGAATCATTTAATGTAACAACATTATCAGACATTAAATCAGATACAGTAGCATTTGATATGAAATTATTAAGAATATAGTTCATCTGACCATTTTCAATTAAAAATGCATCATGACCATAACCTGAGTTGAGTCTTACATATTCAACATCAACATTGTTTGCCTGTAATGCTTCAACAACTTCTTCCATATGAGTTGGTGTATATAGCCAGTCTGATGATACAGAAAGAAGTAACATTTTACATTTAATATTTTTAAATGCTTCTTCTAGTGAATTATTTATACGTACATCAAAATAATCTAATGCTTTTGTAATGTAGATGTAACTGTTTGCATCAAATATCTTTGTAAATGTTGATCCTTGATGGTGAAGATAGCTTTCAACTTCAAATACATCATCAAAATCATAGTTAAAATCTTCCTTATTTTTATCTTGAAGACGTCTTCCAAATTTCTTATGCATTGATTCATTACTAAGATATGTGATGTGTCCTATCATTCGTGCAACTGATAATCCTATTTCTGGTGTTTTATCACTTTCATAGTAGTTTCCATTTTGCCAGTTTGGATCTTCAAATATTGCACCTCTTTCAACAACATTAAATCCTATCTGTTGAGGTGTAGAATATGCACCTGTTGCTATCATTATTGACTTTTTAATCATATGTGAGTAGTCAAGTGTCCATTGTAGAACTTGCATTCCACCCATTGATCCACCAATAACTGCATAAAGTTGTGATATTCCAAGAGAGTCAAGAAGTTTTTTCTGTGCATTTACCATATCACGTATTGTGATAATTGGGAAGTCCATTCCATATTCTTTTCCTGTTTTTGGATTTATTGAACTTGGTCCTGTTGAACCTTTACAACTTCCTATAACATTTGAACATATAATGAAGAACTTATTTGTATCAAGTGGTTTTTTAGGTCCAATTATTATGTCCCACCATCCAGGTTTTTCATCTCCTTCATGGAATCCTGCAGCGTGTGCATCACCTGTTAGTGCATGACATACAAATATTACATTTGTTTTATCTTGATTTAGCTGTCCATATGTTTCATATGCTATTGTGGGAGTTTCAAGTTCTTGTCCACTTTCTAGTTTTAAATTTTCCTGCATTTTAAAATACTGAGTTTCAACAATACCAACTGTCTTTTTAGATGTGATAATTTTCACCTCCAAGTATTAATTAAATTTTAAAGAATCCTAATAATTAATAAGTATTTTTTCTTTAATTATTTATTAATTTTATTTTGTAAGATTTATAATAATTTTTATGATTTTAGTTTTTTTATTATAAAATTAATTGATTATTTACTAAAAAAAGTGGGGGATTAAAAAAAAGGTTCTTGGATTATCATCAGTTTAATGTGCATTTTTAGATGATAATCACTAATAAATATGGTTTGATACGTATTTTGTCTATAAATTTCTATGACTTTTTTAACTTTTCTTTTTAACTTGATTTTATCTATTCAATTTTATCAAGTGCTTGATCAACATCAGCAAGGATGTCTTCAAGATCTTCAATTCCTACTGCAAATCTTATAAGATCTGGTGTTACACCTGTTGCTGCTTGTTGTTCTTCTGTAAGTTGTGAGTGTGTTGTTGATGCAGGGTGAATTATGAGTGATTTTGCATCTCCTATATTTGCAAGGTGTGAGAGTAATTCAACATTTTCAATAAATTGAAGTGCTCCATCATATCCTGCTTTAAGTCCAAATGATACAATTCCACCATAACCTTTTTCTGCATATTTTGATGCTACTTCATGGTTAGGGCTGCTTTCAAGTCCTGAGTATGTTACCCATGCAACTTTTGGATGTGCTTCTAGGTGTTTTGCTACAGCTAGTGCATTTTCTCCGTGTTTTCTTATTCTAAGATCAAGTGTTTCAAGTCCTTGTAGGAGAAGGAATGATCCAAATGGACTTGGTACTGCTCCTGTATCACGTCCAAGTACTGCTCTTATTCTTGTTGTAAATGCTTTTGGTCCACAGTCTTTGTAGAATGATAGTCCATTGTATGTTGCATCTGGTTCAACAAGTGCTGGGAATTTTCCATTATCCCATGGGAAGTCTCCTTTTTCTATAATTACTCCACCGAGTGTTGTTCCATGTCCTCCAATGTATTTTGTTGCAGAAGATGATATGATGTCAACACCATGATCAAATGGTCTTACTGTTCCTATTCCTACTGTGTTATCTGCAATTACTGGTATTCCGTGTGAGTGTGCAATTTCTGATATTTTATCAAAGTCTGGTATGTCAAGTTTTGGGTTTCCTATTGATTCAACATATATTGCTCTTGTATGTTCATCGATTGCTTCTTCGAATTGTTCTGGTGATTGTGAATCTACGAATTTTACACTACGTCCGAGGTCTTTTAGTGTGTTTTCAAATAATTCAAATGTTCCACCATATAGGTTGTCTGCTGATACTATGTTGTCTCCAACTTGTGTTAAGTTGATAATTGTGTAGAAAATTGCACTCATTCCGGATGCTGTTGCATATGCTGCTGTACCACCTTCAATTGCTGCTATTCTTTCTTCAAGTGCTTGGGTGGTTGGGTTTGTTAGTCTTCCGTAGATGTTTCCTTCTTCTTTAAGTGCAAATCTATCAGCTGCTTGTTTTGGATCTTTAAATACATAAGATGTTGTTTGATATATTGGTACTGCACGTGATCCTGATTCATCAGTTTCTTCTTGTCCTGCGTGTAGTCCGATTGTTGCTATATTTTTCTTGTTCTTTACTTCATAAGACATCGTTTCACTTCCTTTAATTTTATCGTATAAATTTTGTTAATGTTATATTATTATGTTTTTTATTTTATGTTTTAATATTGTTTGTTTTTTTTCTCAAATAGGGGTTTAGTGTGTTTAATATATAAGTGGTGGTTATTATATGTTTTTTTTTGGATGTGTTTTTTTTATTTTGGAGTGTATAATTTTTTTGTGGTGATTAGTTTTTTTTAGTCTTTTTTTTATGTGTTTAATTTGGGTTCACATATTTTTTTTTAATAGGATGATTATAACTAATGTCAGTTTTTTGTTTTGGATATAGGATATAAAATTAACATTGTTATATTTCATATTATAATACTTGACTTGGCTTTTGAAGTATTATAAAAATAATCACTACTGTGATATAACAATGTTATATTTTTTATAGTATATAAATGTTTACTATATTCAACATTGCTATAATTCCATATTACATTAGGATATTTTTTTTAAATATAGAATAAATCACTACTGTGATATAACAATGTTATATTTTTTATAGTATATATAGTTTTAGTATAATTAACATTGTCATACTTCTATGGTATTTAAAAAATGTTTTTTCAAATATAGAATGAATCACTTACTGTGATATAACAATTGTTATATTGTTCATCATATATAAAGCTTACTCTTTTAGTCTAAAAAAAATAAAAAAAATAAAAAGATTACAAATCAAAAAGCTTATAAATCAAACATATCAGATAAATAAAACCTATTAAGCTCACCAATCATACTAAAAAGACTTCTCATATTAGCAGATGTAGATAAAAACCCAACATCACCAATAATAATCAATTTCATACAAGCACGAGTTAATGAAACATTAAGCTGATTAACATTAGAAATAAAATCCTCCTGAAACTTACTAAGAGATGTATCATTACTTTTACAAAAACTTAAAATAATAACATCCTTCTCACGACCCTGAAACCTATAAACAGTATCAACTTCAACATTAAAACCCCTCTCATCTAAAATTCTTTTAATATACAACTTCTGACAACGAAACGGGGAAATAACACCAATATGATCATCTGAAATATTATTATATCTAAGATTTTCAACAATAGAAACAATAATATCAGCTTCAAACCTATTATAACAACTAGATGAAATTTTCTCTTCATAAAATTCAATATCAGATGTATCAATAAGACAAACAGCCAAATTATCAACAAAAATATTACTACAATCACAACTAAGAAAACTATCATCACATCCTGTCATTAACATACCATTATAGTATAAATTACTTGCAATAGAGCAAATTTCACTATTCATACGATACTGGATGTTAAGAAAACTATAATTATCAGGATAAAGATCAATAAGTGTTGAAAAAACTGATTTATTAAGATGTGATGATGCATTCATATTATAAATAGGTTCAAGTTGATGATTATCACCAATAAGAATGAATTTATCAGTCTTAATTAGAACCATTAATGCAAGATATAATGGAATCTGACTTGCTTCATCCATAATAACATAATCAAATTCAATATCACCAAGTAGCTTTGATGATGCAGAAATAACAGTAGATGCAACAATAGATGCACACTCAACAATTTCACTACTTATTGACGTTTTAATATCATGAATTTCACAGTTAAGCTCATAAATACTATCAACATTAGAAGATTTACTGCTATTATCTATAATATCACCATCATCTTCATCTACTTCATTAATTCCAAAAAGTGATCTAAGAAATCTTGAAATAAAAGATTCATTTACAACATGATTTTGCACATTAAAAATATCACCACTACCAGTTTTTTTATTTTCAAATTCATTGATAAGATCTATTCGTCTTTGAATTTCACTATATCTTGGATGTTTTTTAATATGTTCATCAAGACAATACTTCATTGTTTTATTTGTAATTTTTTCATCATCACCAATTCTTATAATTTCATTATCATCAATCATTGTAAGTTTTTCAACAACATTATCAACTGCAATATGTGTATGGCTTGTAAGTAGAATCTTCTTATTTTGTATGTTAAGTTTTTTAATTATTTCAACAATAGTATGAGTTTTTCCAGTTCCAGGAGGTCCAAGAATTAAGTGGAACTTATTACAACTAAGAGCATTTCCTGCAGCCATGCTTTGTGCTGTATTTAATTTCTTAGATATAAAGTGATACTTTGAATTTTCTATATTAATTTGATTAAAAAGAAGTTCTAAATTTTCATAGTTTTGCTTATTTAATTTATTATTCTCAATTAATGTAAGTGTATTTTTTAGTTTATGTGTTATGACATCTTTTTGTATGTCTTTTATTGTAACTTTAGAATTTATTTTAAGATCTGATTTTTTATGAAGTTTTAATGTGATATTTTTATAATTATTTTTAATAATAGTTGCATCTATATGGTTGATTTTGATTTTCATACCTTTCATGAGTGGTATCTTATTTTTAAATGATACATCTATTATTTTATTATCAATACTTGTAACTATACCGTTATATGTGGAGGTTTTTGATTCTTTTGCTATCAGATCTTTTAGTGGATATATTATTTTTTCTTTAATATTTTCATTATACATAACAAATGTATTACTATTTTTATAATAATTATTACTAATATTTTATGAAAAAATAAAATCACATATGAAAATTAAAATTAAAATAAAAAAGATTAAAAAACAGAGACAATAGTCTTATTATTTTTAGGTTAAGTAATAAAATGAAAAAGAGACTGCTATATCCAAAATCAGTCTCAAATCCATTTTAAATAGGATATAATTTGGTTTTTACCAAAAAAAATATAATCTTTAATTTAAGATCTAAAATTTTTTTGGATGTAAAACATATTAAATTATTATTTGTACTAAATATAAATTTAACATATTTTATTGTTTAATCTAAAATTTAATTAAACTAATTAATAATTATATTTTTATCTATAAATAAACTTTAGTATAAAAAAATTAAAGATTTAAGTTATACTCCAAAATTATACATAATAAAATAAATACTTCATATTTTCCAATTATATGTCATTAATAAATGTAATATAATCATCTTTTCTTGGAGTTTCAACAGGTTCAAAATCATCAGCAGGATAACCTAAAACTACATGACCAATACCACGATATTTACTGTCAATACCTAATAGTTTAAGTAATTCCTGACCTTGAAGACTGTCAATTTCCTCACGTGCTCTGTGAATCCAACATCCACCAACACCAATTGAATGTGCAGCATTTAAAATATTACCAATTACTAAAGTTCCATCTTCAATGTATGTTGGAATTGTAGAATCTGCAATTACAATAACAAGAGTAGGAGCATTAAACATTGGATTAATATCTCCTCTTAGTTTTTTAATTTCCTCAGGGAAGTATGATTTATTCCATTTAGCAAATCTTTCAATTGTTTCACGATCTTGAATTACAAGAATTTTTGCTGATTGTTTTCCAAGACCTGATGGAGCATATGTACCTGCTTCAAGTATAACATCAAGATCTTCTTTTTTTAGTTGTTCATCTTTAAATTTTCTAACACTACGTCTTGTTTTTAAATCATCAATTGTTGACATATAAATTAGTCCTCCATTATTTTTAATATTATAAGTAAAATTTAGTAAAAAAATTTTTTTTTATTCTATATTATTTTATTAGATCAAACTAAAATTAAAATATTTACATACAAAAAAAAGAGAATTAAAATATAAAATATGTGTTATTTTATAAAATGGTGGTGAGGATTAAATTACTTGAAGTTTATCATCTATAAGCTGTGTGAATTAAGATTTTCTTCAAGCATGTTAATTAAGCTTCTTGCAACTTCAGGTGTAAATACAAGTTGTGTATCACATTGTTGTACAATTGTAATGTTTCCATATTCATCGTTTGTAAGTTTTTCTTCAAGAAGACCAAGTCTTATCTGGTCAGGTGAACTTACACATACTGCTCCTGAAACTTGTTTTGTTTTTGTATCTTGAAATTCAATTTTTGGTACTTCTGGATTATAATTATTCATTTCCATCTTATTTTCCTTCCTTTAGTTTTTGTCTTTGTTATTTATATTAATAGTGTTATCTTATTTAAATATTAATAAATAAAAAAGGACATATAATTATAATAGTAAATAATTTTAGTATTGATATAAATTCTAATTTTTTTTTATTTATCTAAAAAAATATGATACTAATTGAAAAATTTATCAGTGTAGCTAAAAAATTATAATTTTCTTTTTTCTTTAAATTTTCATAATTAAACTACACACAAAATGAAATTCACATCTAAAAGAAAAAAAATCCCTTTACATGTAATTTAGAGAAAAAATAGTTTTAGGGATTTAAATTTTTTTTAATTTAAAATTGAGTTAATTTAGAGGTTATAAATAATATGGTTTTAACAGAATTACTAGCACCTGCAGGTTCATATGACATTTTAGTTGTTGCAATTAATTCAGGTGCAGATGCTGTATATATTGCAGGTCAAAGATATGGAGCAAGAGCATTTGCTGATAATTTTACATCAGAGGAACTTGAAAAGGCTGTTGAATATGCACATCTTAATGGAGCAAGCATACATGTTACAGTAAATACACTTTTTAATTCAAAAGAAATTCTTGATGTATTAAAATACATACAATTCCTATATAGAATAGGAGTAGATGCAATAATTGTACAAGATGTAGGTCTTGTATATCTTGTAAATAAATACATACCAGATATGGAAATACATTCATCAACACAGATGACACTACGTGACTATGAAAGTATACTATGGGCAAATGACAATGGAATAAAACGTGTAATACTTCCACGTGAAATGCCAATAGGAGAAATACGAAAAATATCAGATAATTTAGAGCGTGATGGTATTGATGTAGATTTAGAAGTATTTGGACATGGATCATTATGTTATTGTATATCAGGTGATTGTTATATGTCATCATTTATATCAGGACGTAGTGCAAATAGAGGAGCATGTGCACAGCCTTGTCGTTCAAATTACAAACTTAAATACAGAAATCATAGTATAAACAATGGATGTTTAATATCAACACATGATCTTGCAACATTTAAAAATGTAAAAGATATATCAGATGCTGGTGTAAAATCACTAAAAATTGAGGGAAGATTAAAAGGTGATGACTATGCACGTAATGTTGTAGGTGCATATCGTAGTATGATAGATAATATGGATGAAGCAGACAATAGTGATCTTATAAAACAACTCCAGTGTGAACTTGATCTTACATTTAATAGATACTACACAAATGGGTATATAATGAATGATACACCAGGAGATGTGATGGGACGTGAAAGTTCCTTCCACCAGGGATTATATCTAGGAAAAATTAAATCAATTGAAGGTGATCTTGTAGATATAGAATTTGAAAGTACTGATCATCCAACACTTGAAATTGGTGATGGTATAGGATTTAAACATAACAATCATATACGTGGAATTTATATTGATAAGATTGTTAAACAGGATTTAAATCATATACTAATTGAAACAACACGTGATATTCGTGTAGGATCTGAGGTATATATTAGTTATTCTAAAAAACTACGTGATAGAGTAAAACCATACCATAAAGAACAAATAAAACCACATCTTCCTTTATCATTTGATATATCTGTAAATAAAAACAATCAAATGGCAGTAAATACAAGCTTTAAGATTGAAAATGAAGTAATAAGCTTTGGATATAAATCAAAATATGAATTTAAAGAAGCAATAAATAAGCCACTTACTGAAGAAATTATAACACAACAAATGGTAAAAAGTGGAGATACACCATTTATTGTAAATAAGGTACGTATTGATAATCTTCCTGATAACTTATTTATGCCAATAGGTAAAATTAATAATATTCGTCGTGACATATTAAATGAAGCACAAAGAAGACTTCTTAAATACTACCTGCCTAATGATGAAAAATCAGAAGCTATACGAAAAGATATTAAAAAGCTCATAAAATCTGATAAAAAAGATACACATGGCATTGAAAAATCAGAATATGTGGGAGTTAATGTGTATGTTGATAATTTAGAGTTACTTGAAGTTGCAAATCGTAATGCTATAAATAGAATCTACTTTGATGCATCATACATCTATGATAATGCAGATGATTACTTTGCAAATATTGAGCAGTTATTAACAAAGGCAAGACAGATTGCCATTGATAAGGAAGTTGTATGGGTTCTTCCTGCATTTACATCAGATGAAGATCTTGATAAAATTAAGAAAATCTATAATAATCTACGCTCTAGTAATATCATTGTATCAATTATGGGTGATTCTCCATCACTACCTAGAATATTTAAAGATACAAACATTTATGGTGCACATAACCTTAACATATGGAATAATTATTCAGCAAAAATGCTAGAAAAGAGTGGCTTTAAATCACTTACAATTTCAAGTGAACTTTCAAGAAAAGAAATCAAAGAACTACTAAGAAAATCAAGAAACTATGATATTGGTCTTGAATTAATAGTACAGGGAAATCAGGAAATAATGGTTTCAAAAGATGACTTCTCAAAACTAAATGGTGGATTTGATCTTGACATAGAAACTGATGAATACGTAGTACTTGAAGATCCAAAAAATAAGGCTAAATTTAAAATATACTTCGACTACAACCATCAAAGTCACTTCTTCAACGATGAAATGCTCTGTTTAATTGATGAAATTGATGAAATTAAAAATATGGGAATTGAAAACATAACACTTGACTGCAGATTTACAAAAGAAAAATACACCTCACGTATAATAAATCTCTACATACAAAGACTACGTGATGCAAATCCTAAACGTAAATATTCAGAGTCAATAGGTGAAATTTCATATTCAAAACTAAATAAGGGTAACTTTGAACAAGAAAGAGTACTTGAAGATAGAAAAAGTCAAAGTAAACGTAAAAAAGCAAGAAGTTAAAATTATTATAATTTAACCTCTCTCCTTTAATACTCTTTTTTTTAGATTCTTTTTGTCATTGATATTATACTTCGATTTGTTTTTGATTTATCAACTACTATATCAAATAGGAAGCCTTTTTTTATAAAATAGATACAAAATTCAATGAATAAATCAGCAACAATAAAGTTAAATTCATAAATCTTTGTTGTATATACACAATAGATAATATCATCAATTATATTTGAAATTACCTCACCATCAATATATTTTTCAAAAATATAGAAACATTCTATTTTTAAGATATTCTTTTTTAAGTATTCTTTATTAATACTAAAAAAACCAATTGGATCATATTCATAAATAACAATATATGTTTGATATTTTCTGAAATTAAGTAGTTTTTTAAAATTTTTAACTCCTATAAGTTCAGCTAATTGCTTATTTTCATGGTTTAATGTTTGAAATTCAGCTTTTCGCACTATCTTTTTATAACTACGTTTTTTAGTTTTTATATTCATAATGTATTTAAAATTTAAAAGTAACAACTTTTAATTATATATTTTATATTTTAATATATATAAAATTAAACAATGTTTAAATAAATGCTATTTAATGTTTAATAAAAACTAAAACTAAAAAACTCTAAAAACTATTAAAACTAAGAAATAAGCCTAATAAAAACTTATTTTTTTTAAGTAAACTATATATTTAATCAGGTTACGTGTGAATAAAACTTGATAAAAAAAGAGCGATTATAAATAATATAAAACTAAATATTATAATGTTGAAATAAATTTTATTTTTACATATTTAATAGAATTTATTTTTCTTTTAATGTTTAATACTAAAAATTATTTATTTAAAATAGATTTTATTATTGGTTAAAGGATCAAAGACTCAAGTTAAGCCTTAATCTATTAATAAACAATAACAAAAATACTATACTTTAAATTTATATTTATTTATACTTATTTAATTTGAAAAAATAAAGGACGATGATGAAATGTTAGAAGCATATTTACCTTTTTTAGGTTTAATAATTTTTGGAAACATAGAAAACTTAATCCTAGCATCACAAGGAGTAGTTAAAGGAGCAAATCCTTTAAAATTAGGACTTTTAAGTATAGTAATTGTAATACTATGGTTTATAATAGGAACAGTAGGAACATCTATAGCAATGAGTTATGCAAATGCTATTGAATTTGTAGGTGGACTTGCAATATTTATACTCGGTATACAATCAATGTTAGATGCAATTAAAAGTAGAAGTTAGGATGAGTGATTTTTATGGCAGATGAACAAAAAAATGAATACGGATTAGTAGATGTAGAAGAATTAGATGTTGATGAATCATTATCATACTTTCTAAAAACACATAAAAACTTCTGGGCATTACTAATTTTTGGTAACATAGAAAATTTAGTTCTATCATCACAAGGAGCAGCAAATGGTGTTGATCCAATAGGACTAGGAATTCTTACACTAATTGCTGTAATAGCTTGGCTACTTATAGGAACATACGGAACAAAAGTAGCACTTAAATATGAAAGCGTAATATCATTTATTGGTGGATTTGCAATATTTATACTTGGTATCCAATCAATGCTTGGAGCATTAGGAATACCATTATAATCAAAAAATAGGATCTACTAATAATTTAGATGATTATTAGAATTTATAGATAACACTCTAAAAAAGGAAAGGAGATTATTTATAAAATTAAGTAAGATATAAAAAAAAAGGCTAAATAAATATTTTAGAAAAAAGAGTTTTATTATTAACTTTTTTCTAATAAAACCTCTTTTTCCCCTAATAAAAAAAAAATAAACATTATAAAAAAAAGAAATTTCTCATTTTTTCTATTTTAAATTTTTAAAATTACACTACTTTTTAAACTTTAATATCCATGAGTTATGAAAACATCAAACATCTTATATCTAGCTGTTTTTAGGATGTCATGAGTATTTGTTCTGTTATATTCCATGGATAATTGTGTGGTTTTCTGAAATATGCGACCTTCTGCAATTTTTATTAAAAGTTGAATTTCATTAGCTGTAAGTACACGTTTTGGATCTTCAAGAATAGTGTCAAGTTGTTCATTTAGTTTTATAATTTCAACTGCAATTTCACCATCATATTGAAGGTCATACTTCATACAATGACGAAGAAGAAATTTATGATAATCACGAATAAATTCAACTTCCTCAATAATATCAAGATTCTCTAAAGTTAAATTCTTAGTATTCATATATCCACATCTTTTTTTTCTTTTTAGTTTATATTACGTAAGTATCCATCTTCATAGATTGCAACATTACTATATTCATTAATTTTTGTACATACTTTAACATCATCAAATGAACCACATTTTTTAAGACGAATTCCACCTTCAGAATTTAAGATAAGTTCACATGCTTTTTCATGATCACTTGCAAGATTTAAGCTTGCAACAGCAGAATCATTGAGTTTACATTCTTCCTGAGAGTTTTTAAGGATTTCCTCAACAATAATTCCAGCACCTATTGCATCTTCAATATTAAATCCTCCACGTCTTCCTGCCATAACCACATATATTTCATTTTTTGCAAGACGTAATGCTTCTTTTGCAACAGCTTCTGCATTTATAGCTGTACCAATGAGTGTTGTAACTCCATCATTTTCTTCGACTTGTTCAAGAATTTTAGTACCATTTGTTGTTTTAAGAACAAGTGTGTCACAATTTGGATAATTTGTAACTTCAACAGGGGAGTTGTTAATATCAAATCCTTCAATGAGTTTTGAAGATTCTTCACCTGCAAGAATAACATCATCATCTTCCTCTTTAATTTTAAGTGCTTTTTGACTATCATTTAGAGGTATTACTTTATTAAAATAATTTAATGCTACAGTTATTGTTGTACTTGCTCTTACTTGGTCAACAACAATTGCAACATCATCTGTCTTACAGTTACATAAACTTACATTTATATTCATATTTTATCACTTACTATTTTATATGAATTTACAGCTATATTAATTTTAATAATGAGACAATATTAATTTTATAATGAAAATAATTAAATAACTTAATTTTAAAATATAGTTAATTATAAACTTAAATGGAGGCAAAAATCTGTGAGTGAAAATGATGACAAAACAAACAACATAATACAACTAACAGAAAATTCAGAAAAAATAATACAGAAAGCTCAAAACAACCAAAGCAAGCCACGAAGCATACATAATGTAAATTTATACATGCTTATGTGTATGACAGGACTTCTAGTATATCTTGTATTTTTAGGATTGCAAAATACTAAATACTCAGATGTAATGATGATGGAAATGCCACTTCTTGTAATATTTACACTTGCTTTAACATACCTTACACAAAATGGACATAAATATACAGGATATTTTGCATTTATAGTTTTTACAGTATTATTCCTAGAATTATGCAGGCCAATTGCAATTATCACACTAATAGTACTTACTGTACAAATTGGTATTCAATGCATAATGAAAATTTATTTAAATAGAGACGATTTCCAAGTAGAATTTAAACCTATTCGTGCTGGAAGTAAAAAACAAAGAATTAAAGATGTATTTTCAAGACTAAAATATCATATTCTTCTTTCAGCATTACTATTATTTATTGGATGTGTATTTGGGTATTTATTCCCTGATGTATTCCAGTCAATACTTGTATCACCACTTGATGGTATGAGACAATCAGCAAATTCTATTACAACAATGGGATTATTTATAAATAATTCATCTGTTGCTGTGATGATGATTGCAGCTTCAATATGTCTTAGTCTACCTACTGTGTATCTATCATTTTTCAATGGTCTTTTCATTGGATTTGTAGGAACACAAACACCATTTGCAACACTTATTGCTTTTACTCTTCCACATGGAATATTTGAATTAACAGCAATAGTGATTGCTGGTGCTATAGCATTTAGAATAACACAGGCATTATTTGAAGTATTTAATGGAGTAATAAATTCAAAAGTTAAATTTGCAGATGAATTAAAAGTAGCATATCATATGATAGCAGATTGTATAATTCCAGTAATTGTTATGTTTATATTACTTATTATAGCAGCATTTATTGAAGCTAACTTAACTATATCTATAGGACAATTACTTCTAACTCCATTATAAATTCTTTACTTCTCCTCCCCCTTTTTATAGATTAAATATAACTATTTTTTTTGAGAGAATTATCTTAATACTAACTATATGAAATTATATTTTTAAAAAAAAGTAAAAAAAAGTTAATTGTGTGGGGTGGTTAATATTTATATGATCTATTCATCATCTTTTGCATCACGATACATGTGTGCAAAGTGTGGATCATAAAGTTTTGATTGTTCTCCACTTTGTTGGTCAAGTACATCTCCAACAACAATCATAGCAGTTTTTGTAAATCCTGCTTCGTGTACTTTTTGTGCTATGTTGTCAAGATTTCCACGTAGGATTTCCTGATCTGGCCATGTTGCTTTTTTAACTATTGCAACAGGTGTTTTTGCATCATATTCTTTTTTAAGTTCTTCTACAACTTCTTCAATCATGTGAATACCTAGGAAGATACACATTGTAGCATTGTGTGTTGCAAGTTTTGCAAGAGCTTCTTTTGAAGGTTTAGGTGTTCTACCTTCAGGTCTTGTGATAATAATTGTCTGTGATACTTCAGGTAGTGTGAGTTGTGATTCAAGTGCTGCTGCTGTACCAAATAAACTACTTACACCAGGAATTATTGTAAATTCAATATCAAGTTCTCTGAGTTGGTTGATTTGTTCTGCAATTGCACCATAAATTGATGGATCACCAGTATGTACTCTTGCTGTAATTTTATTTTCTTCATGTGCTGTTTTTATAACATCTATGATTTCATCTAGGTTCATTTCTGCACTGTCATAGATTTTTGCATCATCTTTTGCCATGTCAAGTATTGCTGGATTTACAAGTGATCCTGCATAAATAATAACATCAGCATTTTTTACAGCTTCTGCTCCTCTAACTGTTATAAGATCTGGTGCACCAGGTCCTGCTCCTACAAATATTACTTTTCCTTTATATTCATCAAAATTCATTTTAGTTATCCTCTTAATAAATTTTCTTTTAATTAGTTAATCATATTTTTGTACTTGTTTAATAATATAAATTTACTCAAAATTGATCTAAAACATATAAAACTAAGTTTATTTTCAAAAATAATCCATATAATTTTATTTTCTAGTTCCTATTTTTTGAGATATGAAACAGTATCAGATATAAGTCCCATAAATACAAGTATTACTCCCATAATAACAACACAAAGTCCCAGTGCAAGAAGATATATATTACTCATTGCAGATGACAAGTAAACTGTTAGTGAAATTAGAAGTCCTATAAATATTACAATAGCACCACCTATACCATAGAAGTATAATGGTCTATTAAAGCGCATAATTTCAAATATCCTCATAAGTACACTTAGTCCCTGTGTTATTGGATTGTCTGTTGTTGTATATACATCGTATCTTACAGTAATTTGTACCTCTGCAATTGTAAGATTATTTTTTGCTGATTCTATAATCATGTCAGATTCAATACCAAATCCATCAGGATCAAAATTAAAATGATCAATTGAATATGCAGAAAATGCCCTAAATCCACTCTGTGTATCTGTTAATTTAACTCCACTTGCTATGTTTGTTGCAGAATCAAGAACTGTTTGACCAACACGTCTATATATTGGTGTGTCTGTATCTTGACCATTAAGATAACGGCTTCCATTTACAATATCAGCATTACCTTCAACTATTGGCTTTATAACATCTGGAATTTCAGCAGGATTATGTTGTCCATCTGCATCTATTGTTACAACAATATCAAAGTTGTTTTTCTTTGCATATTCAAATCCTGTTTTTAGTGCAGCTCCTTTTCCCTTGTTTGTTTCATGTGATAGTACTGTTGCATTTGCTTGTTGTGATACTAGTTTTGTTCTATCACTACTTCCATCATCAATTACAATTACTTCATCTGCATATTGTGATGATAAAATAATCATACTTGCAATGGATACCTCTTCATTGTATGCAGGCAGTAATACAGCAACTTTACTCATTAGTTTAACAACTCCAAAATTAAAAAATTAAAAGAAATTATAAAAAAGTTTTTTCATCCCTTTTTTTATATCAAAAAAATTGTTTATTTATACTATTATTATTTTTGATTAATTAAAGTATTATATTTAAGTATTATTAATATTTTAAAATTAAAAAAATCGTGAGAACTTTTAAAAAAACAATAATATAAAAATACTATGAATAATAAACCTATTAATCACTAAATACAAAAACAAAGGGACTAATTTATATGAATTTCAAAGATAAAAACGTACTAATTACAGGAATAAGTGGGTTTGTTGGAGCATACCTTGCAGAAAGACTAGTAAATGAAGGCAGTAATGTTTATGGTATAATTAGAAGAAGAAGTGATGGACAAACACCAGCAAATATTAAAAATCATGAACTTGAAGATAAAATCACACCAATAACAGGAAATCTTAAAGACATAACATCAATAGCAAATGCAATAGATGAAGCACAACCAGATTATGTATTCCATCTTGCAGCACAATCATTTGTACCACAATCATTTGACAATCCTGCAGATACAGAACAAAACAATTCAATGGGAACAAGTAATCTTCTTGAAGCAATGAGAATGAAAGATTCAGATGCACGTATGATCTTTGCAGGTTCATCAGAAGAATATGGTCTTGTAATATCATCAAAACAACAATATGACCATGTAATAGGACAGTATGGAACAATCTTCCCAGATCTTAAGGAAGGTCAAACAAATGAATTACCAATATCTGAAACAAATCCTCTAAGACCAATGAGTCCTTATGCAGTTTCAAAAGTATATGGAGACTTCCTAACACGTAACTACTACCACTCCTATGGACTTGACACAGTAGTATCAAGAGCATTTAACCATGAAGGTGCAGGACGTGGAAAAATGTTTGTAACATCAGTTGTTACAAATCAAGTAATGCAACTTAAAATGGGATTATGTGACAAAATCACAATAGGAAATGTAAATGCATTCAGAGACTGGACACATGTAAATGACATAGTAGATGGATATCTCACACTTGCAACAAAAGCAAACAGTGGAGATGTATACAACCAGGGATCAATGAGAACAAACTCAATATTAAGCTATATTCTTTTAAGCTTACAAGAAGCAGGATATAATGTTGAGGAAATTTCCACATTTAATGGAGATAAAAAAATTACAGATCCAGCTGCAATTAACAACGATAAATACTATGGTGTAGCATTTGATAAAACAAAAGTAGATTCAATGCTTCTTGATGGTGAAGTTGAATATACAATAGAAGATAAAGGAATTATTGTAAAAACAGATAAAGAAGATGTAAAAGTTGAATTTAATGCAGCAAGATTCAGACCAGCTGAAGTACCAATTCTCTTTTCAAATACAGAAAAAATACAAAAACTTGGTGTTCAACCAAAACATACTGTATCTGACATAATTAAAGATCAACTAAACTTCTTCATTGACAAAGAAAACCAGTAGAAAAAAAGTGGTGATGAATTAATTTAACATCACACACTACTATTTTTTTTTAATAACTAAAAACTCATTTTTTTTACTATTTTTTATTATTTTTTATTCAATTTTTTTTATTTTATAGTAGAAATTAAATTTAGAGCATAGGAGTGAAGCATAATGAATATCTGCATTGTAACTGAATACTTTCCACAGTCAAAAGATCTTGAAATTAAAGGTGGAGTAGAAGTATGTGCATTTAATGAAGCATCAGAACTATCAAAATATAATAATATTACAGTTATCACATCAAAAGAAACAGATAAAGATGACTTCTACATAGATGATATACACATTATATGTTGTGGAAGTAAAAGAGGATATACACAGAAAGGCTCATTTATTAAAAGATTAGACTTTATGTATCAAGCATATAAAAAGCTACTAACACTAGATGATATTGATATGATAATAGGATATAACTTCATAACATATCCTGTTGCATGGAAAGCATCACGTAAACTCGATACAAAAATTGCAGCCAGATATCATGATGTATGGATAGGACGATGGATTGATACAATAGGAATAACAGGAATATTTGGAGAAGTAATGGAGAGATACTTCCTAAGACAAGATGTTGACTTAATACTTCCAGTATCAGACTATACAAAAGATAACTTGAAAAAGTATGTTGATGAGAGAAAACTTAAAACTGTACATAACATAGTAGATTTTCCAATTGTAAAATCAGATCCATATGATGCACCTACAATAAGCTGTGTTGCACGACTTGTTGAATATAAAAGAGTTGAAGACTTAATTCGTGCAGTAGCTATAATTAAAGATACAATTCCTAATATTCAATGTAAAATTATAGGTACAGGACCACAGGATTCATATCTTAAAGATTTAACACAAAAACTAGAACTAACAGGTAACATAGAATTTCTTGGATTTGTTGAAAAACATGATGATGTAATGTGTGTTGTAAATTCATCAGATGTATTTGTACTACCAAGTATAGTTGAAGGATTTGGAATTGTAATAGTTGAAGCATTATCACTCAGAACACCATTTGTTGCAGCAGAAATTCCACCAGTAGTTGAGGCAAGTGGACGAAAAGGTGGTTTGTTTTATGAACCTAAAAACTATAAACAATTAGCTGAATGTATTCTTAAATTATTATCAGATAAAGAACTATACAATAAACTTCAAGATGAAGGATATATTCAATCAAAAAATTATTCAAAAAAAGCTATTGGACTTAAATTAAATGAGATATTTAACAATCTCTAAAAAAAAGATTAGTTAGTAATGTATATTTTTATAAAGGTTATAATTTCAAAAAAAGGAATTATGAATTGTAGAAATAATACAATCTACAAATTAAACATCTACTTTTCCCTTTCTATTTTTTTGTTGTATTAAATTTAAATGGTCTTATTCATCATCAAGACGATAATACCATTTCATCCATTCTGCAGTCTTTTTAATACCTTCTTCAGGTTTTACTTTAGGATCATGTTTAAGATCACGTATAGATTTTGAAAAGTCTATAGTTTTAACTTTTGTTGTGAAAGCTTCAGCTTCCTCATATGTTACAAGAGAATCATCACGACCTGTTGCCTTTAAAACAAGATCAGAATAATCCTTAATATCCATTTCCCATTCCTGATTTCCACCAATATTGTATGCTTCACCAGGTATGAAGTTGTCAACTATGTTTGCAAATGTTGTTGCTGTATCTCCAACATAGTCAATAATTCTTTTATGTCCTTTATATACAGTGTATGGTTTGTTATGAAGAGCAAGATATGTGAATTTAGGAATAAAACCACGATATGGTGTGTATTTTTCACCAGGTCCATAACAATTTACAGGTCTTACACGTACAGTTTCAGTTCCATACATTTTCTCTGAATTCATACACATAAGCTCACCATCCCATTTACTTATTGCATAATCATTCATCTGGTATGTATCACGAATTGGATTGTTTTCCATAACATCTTCTGACATTATACCATCATAGTCACCATAAACTTCAGCAGATGAAAAGAATATCATACGAAACTTATTTTTTTCCTGTAATCTTATCATATTTTTTGTACCTATAACATTTGTCTGCCATAGATTTTCATAATATGCTTCACCATTCCAACGACCATACTCAGCAGCAAGGTGATATACATAGTCAAAGTCACCATACTCTTCAAATGTACGTTCAAGTTGTCTGTATGATCTTACATCAGTTCTTACATAATCTTCAAGATCATTATTTAATAAGTCTGCTGCTATAACTTCATGTCCTCTACTTCTTAATTCCTTAACAAGATTTTGTCCAATAAATCCTGATCCACCTGTTACTAAAATTCGATTAGTTTCCATATTATTACCCTTATATTACTATATAAAAATTATATATTTTGTAGTATTAATATTATATGTAGAATAAAAATACAAAAAAACAAAGAAAATCATGAAATAAACTAAAATAATTAAAAATAAATTAAATAGGAGTGAAAAAAAGTTAATGTTTACAATAGGAGCACACTTATCAATAAATAAAGGATATGAACATATTGCAAATGAAGCATTAAGTATTAATGCAAATACATTCCAGTTTTTTACAAGAAGTCCAAGAGGAGGTCAGGCAAAACCTCTTAATATGGCAGATGTAGTAGCACTTGCTGGTGTAATGGATGAAGGAGAAATTCCTGTAATACTTGCACATGCACCATATATTATAAATCTTGCATCAAAATCAGAAAAAACACGCCAAAATTCATTTGAAATATTTGAAGATGACTTAAAAAGACTTGATCAACTACCAAATAACATGTATAACTTCCACCCTGGAAGTCATGTAAAACAAGGAGTAGAAAAGGGTATTGAGTTAATTGTCAAATCATTAAATAAACTTATACGTGATGATATGAAGACAACAATTCTTCTTGAAACAATGGCAGGAAAAGGAACAGAAATAGGAAGAAAATTTGAGGAATTACAGTCAATCATATCAAAAGTTGAAAATACAGAAAATCTAGGTGTATGTATAGATACATGTCACATCTATGATGCAGGATATGATATTGTAAATAATCTTGATGGTGTAATTGATGAATTTGACTCAATTATAGGACTTGACAGACTTAAAGCAATCCATCTTAACGATAGTATCTATGGACTTGAAAGTCATAAGGATCGTCATGCAAGAATTGGTGAAGGTAAAATTGGACTTGATGCAATTGTTGATATTATAAATCATAAAAAACTCAGAGATCTTCCATTTTATCTTGAAACACCAAATGATACTATCTATGGATATAAAGAGGAAATTGATAATTTAAGAAGTTTATATAAAAACTAGATAAAATAGGAGGCATTAAAATTACACTAACTAGTGAATTTGAAGAATATGCAAAATCATTAGGCGTAGATAAGATAGCATATACAAGAATTGATCCTGAATATATGACTGATGAAATGTATCCAAATACAATTGTTGGCATAATAAAGATGGATGATGAACTTCTTGGAGTTGAACCAGATCGTAGTTTAAAACAGAAATATAAACAGTTATATGTTGTATTAACAGACTTAATGGTTAAGTTGTGTGATTTTATAGAAGATCATGGATATCATACATATATGATTGATCAACTAGATCGTAGAATAAACTTCTCAGTTGTTGCACAAAAGGCAATAATGGGATATATTGGAAATAATAAGCTTCTAATTACAGAAGATGTAGGGGCAGGACATAAAATTCTATTAATTACAACAGATATGCCATTGCCAAATTGTGATGAAACAATTGATGAAATTAAAAATAATGTTACATCAACATGTAAGATGTGTTTTAGATGTGTTAAAAGCTGTCCTGATAATGCATTATATGTTAAAGATGATAAGATATACTTTGATAAAAACAGATGTATCGGGTATACTCATGGATGTACATACTGTATAGTTAACTGTCCATTCCAGATGGCAGCAGAAGTTAAAAAATTAGCACAACAAAAACTTGAAGCATAAATTGGGGGGGGGAATTATATTTTTTCTCCAATTATTCTATTTTTTTTAAATAATTTTTACTAATTTTTTTCTATATATAAATTTTATTTTTTCAAAAAAAGAAAGAATTTAGGGGGTGTTGAATTATACTCTTTTTTTTCTAGTTTTTCTTAGATGGCATTGGAATATGCATATTTTCAACATCAATTTTAAAGATGTGTGGTTGTCTTTTTTTTATTGCAATTTCAACTTTTTCATTTAACTCATCAATTGATTTAATATCATCAGCTTCTATGTTGTATGCTTCAGCAATCTTTAAAAAGTCAGGGTTATAGTCTAGTTCTACTTCATAGTTTTCATAGTTTGCCATATCCTGCCATTGTTTTATTATTCCCAGATAACTATTATTTATTAAAAATATTATTATTGGAAGTTTATATTTACTTATTACTGCAAGTTCTTCCATTGTCATCTGCATTGCACCATCACCTACAGCTGCAAATATCACATCATCTGTTGCAAATGCAGCCCCTATACTTGCTGGTATTGAATATCCCATTGGTCCAAATCCTCCAGGAAATAGGAGTTGGGAGTGTTTTGATAGTTTTGTATACATTGTAAAGTATGTGGTTGTAGTTCCTGCATCTAGTGTTATTGTTGTATTTTCATCAGCTTTTTGGATTATATTTCGTATTACAACTTCAGGGTTGAGTTTTTCAGTATCAGCAAATGTTGTTTTTTGTTTGTTTTCATCTACTTTTGCTATTTTTTGAATCCATTCACATGGTGCTTTGTGTACATTTTTATTGTTTAATTCAATGAGTACTTCTTTTATGTTGTATTGGTAGAATTGTTCACATCTTTTATGGTCTTTGTTTGTATTTATTTGTATTATGTTGTCTGTTTTTATTGTTGATGTTGTTCTCTCTGATAGTTTACATCCCATTGCAATTATTAGATCTGCATTTTCTGATGCCATGTCTGATTTTTTTGTTCCCCTGTTTCCTATCATTCCAAGGTTTCTTGGATCATCTTCTGGTATTATTCCTCGTCCATGGAATGTTGTTGTTATTGGTATGTTTGTTTTATCTATAAATTCATTTAACTGAGCAATTGCATCTGCATAAATAATACCAGAACCTACAATTATTAATGGTCTTTTTGATGTATTTATCTGTTTAATAATTCCATTAATATCACTTGGTTGTGGTTGTTTTATTTTTCTACTTTTAATAATCTTGTGATCAACATTACGTCCCATAAATTGAACATTTTTTGATACATTTATATGAAATGGTCCTGTAATACCAGCCTCTTTATATGCAAATATTTCATCAATACTATTTTGTAACTTCTCAGGAGAATTACACTGATATGACTTAACAGTAATAGGATTAAAAACACCATTAATATCAATATCCTGGAATGCATCCTGACCTTTAATATCAGATGCAACATCACCTGTAAGAACAATGAGTGGAACACTATCTTTATATGCAGCAGCAAGACCCATAGTAAGATTCATAGCACCAGGACCTGCTGTTGCAAGACAAACACCATAATTACCAGTAACTCTTGCATAAGCATCAGCTGCATGAATTGCTGCCTGTTCATGACGCATAAGAATATGTTTAATCTTAGATTTACGAAGTGCTTCATAAATTCCAAGAACCTGTTCACCAGGATATCCAAAGACATATTCTACATCATTATCTTCAAGAGTTTGAATTAAATACTCTGCTTTATTTTCTATATTTTCCATGTAACTCTCCCATAAATTAAGTTATCGCTTCTCTTGATATGAACCTGAATATTGGCCAGATCCATCAACTTTAAATACAACAGCCTGAGCTATTCTTTCACCTTTTTTAAGCTTATAATCATATTCACCATTATTTACAACCATAAATTGAAGTGTACCATAAAATCCAGGATCTCCAACTGCTGTATGTACAGATATAAAAGAACGTAGAAGTGTAGATCTTGGAAGATATAACATTGTATATCCTACAGGGATTTGAATTTTACCTTCAATTGTAACACTATATGCACATTTAGATTTTAGTGTATATACATCATCTTCATCACATTGTAGTTCTTCAATTTCTGGTAAGTTTTTAACATCATCAATTAATGAACCCTCAGATGTTTGCTTAAATACTTTATCAACACGAAGATCAATACCTGATGGTTGTATTGTATCTTTAAATTCTGGGAATAATTTAATTAATTCTTCTTCACCTAACATAAAAAATATTTCCTTCTAAATTATTTTATTTTATTTTATTATATATCTAGTATTAATTATTTTTATCATTAATTTTATTTAATATTAATATTAAATCATATACATATAGTAACTTTTTATAAAAGTAATAAAATATAATGGGAGAATAACTATCGTGAAACCATTAAATGAATTAATAGGCCTATTTTTACGTGGACTTCTAATGGGTACATCAGATATTATGCCTGGAATATCAGGAGGAACAATAGCTCTTATCACAGGTATATATGACAGACTAATAGGTGCAATAAGTAATATTAAATTCAGATTTATAAAACCCCTACTTAAGGGAGATATAGGTGGATTTAAAACTAAGCTACTAGAAGATATTGACTTTGAATTTTTCATACCACTAGGTCTTGGAATAGCAATAGCAATGCTTTTAATGTCAGGTGTAATAACCTTCCTACTTAATGACTATGCAGCATTTACATATTCATTCTTTGCAGGATTAATACTTGCATCAATATTTATATTATACAATCAACTAGATGCATTTAATATAAAGGCAATTGCAATAACTGTAATATTTACAATACTATCATACATATTCATAGGATTAAATCCAGTACAAGCATCACATACACTGCCAGTACTATTTATATCAGGATTTATAGGAATATGTGCAATGCTACTTCCAGGAGTTTCAGGATCATCACTACTTCTAATACTTGGACAGTATGAATATGTAATAAATGCTGTACATAACCTTTCAATTGTAGAAATTGGAGTATTTGGAGTAGGTGCACTTGGAGGATTTATGGGAATGTCAAGAGTAATAAAATATTTACTCACAAACCATAAAGTAGCAACAGTAGCAGCACTAATTGGAATAATGCTAGGATCAATGAGAATACCATTTAGTAAAATTGTAGGAGTATCATTAATACCACTTCTTATATGTATAGCACTACTAATTGTTGCAATGATAATAGTATTAGCAATAGAATCAAAATCAAACAATAAACTAATATAAAAAATAATAATAAATAATTAAGATGATATGAATGGCAAATTTAAAACAACACTTTAATAATGCAGCAGAAGAATATGATTCACAGATAAATAAAACTGTACTATGTTATGATGACATGTTAGATGCATTAGTTAATGCAATACCAGATGAAAAAGAAAATCCAAGAATACTTGATCTTGGATGTGGAACAGGTAATGTATCACTAAGAATTCTTGAAAAATTTCCAAATGCAAAAATAACATGTTTTGATATATCAGATAAAATGATAGAACATGCAAAAGAAAAACTTCAAGACTATGATGTAGAATTTGTAATAGGTGATTTTACAATAATTGACATTATAGATAAATACGATGTAATAGTATCATCACTAGCACTTCATCACATAAAAACAGATGATGAGAAAAAACACATGTATCATCACATCTATGAAGCATTAGATGAAGGTGGAGTATTCTATAATGCAGATGTAATAAAAGCAAACAGCAACTACAATGCAAAACTAAATCATAAAATAGAAAATGAGTACATGCAATCAAAACAACTTCCAGAAGATGAAATGCAAAACTATCATGATAAAAGAGATGATAATGATCATCCAGCAACACTCATGACACACCTTAGACTACTCCAAGAGGTAGGATTTAAGGAAATTGATGTAATATGGAAGTACTACTCAAATGCAGTATATGGAGCAGCAAAAAAATAATTAACCACCTTCTTCTTTTTTTCTAATTTTAATTTTTTAAATAATAAATAAAATTTAATATAATTTACTCAAATTTTAAAAAAATAGATCTCTCTAAAATCATATAAAAAAAAATAAAATGTGAAAAGGGGTTTATGTGGGGATTATTGTTTATAGTTTCCTTTTTATTTATTCGTCTTCATCTTCACCAAAGATTTTGTTAATCATCCAGTCAGGATCAAATTCAATAAGATCATCATAACCTTGACCTACACCAATAAATAAGATAGGTTTATGAATTACATGTCCAATAGATAATGCAGCTCCACCTTTAGCATCAGCATCTGTTTTTGTAAGAATTATACCATCAAGATCAATTACTTCATCAAACTTAGTAGCCTGTTCTGTTGCATCATTACCCATAAGAGCATCACCAACATAAACTACAATGTCAGGTTTTGAAATTCTTTTAATCTTTTTCATTTCATCCATAAGGTTTGCATTTGTCTGCATACGTCCTGATGTATCGATTAGCACAACATCTTTTCCTGTTGTTTTTGCATGATCTACAGCATCATATGCAACAGCAGCTGGATCTGAATTTCTTGAATGTTTAATAATTTTAAGATCAAGATTTTTTGCATGATGTTCTAGTTGTTCAATTGCACCTGCACGGAATGTATCTGATGCACCAAATACTGATGTGTATCCATGTTTTTTAAGATATGTTGCAAGTTTTGCAATTGTTGTTGTTTTACCTGTACCATTAATACCAACAAACATGATTTTATATGGTTCACCTTTAGCTTTTGCAGCTTCAATATCTCCTATAAGATCGTATTTACCATTATCTATAATTCCACGTATGGATTTTTTAAGAGCATTTGTTGTGAAAAGTTCCATGTCACCTTTACGTTTAATTTTACGTCCAATAAGGTCTTCTTTTACATCTTCAACAATTGTTTCTGCAACTTCAAATGCAACATCACCCTCAATTAATGACATTTCAAGATCTTCTAGAATTTCTTCTATGTCATCTTCTTTAATTGTTTTTGTATTGAGGAATGAGAATCTTCCACCTTCAACTTCACCTTCATATTTTACTGTTTTTTTACCATTATCACTAGATTCAGACTCTTTTTCATCTTCATCTGCAGGTGTTTGTGTTTGTTGTACTTCTTCAACAGCTTCATCTATATCATCTGGTGTAGATTCATCATCTTCTTGAGATTCTTCATCTTCTTCATCTTTATCTTTATCTTTGTTTTTGTTACGACTTAGGAAACTGAAAAATCCTTTCTTCTCAGATTTTTTATCATCTTGAGCTTCATCATCTTGAGGTTCTTCATCTTCAACTACTTCATCATCTGATGAAACATCTTCAACATCTTCATCAACAATTGAATCTTCTTTAGTATCATCTAATGAATCTTGTTGAATATCATCTTGAATTTCATCTTCAACTATTTCATCATCATCTTCAGATTCATCTTGAGCTTCATCATCTTGAGGTTCTTCATCTTCATCTTTATCTTTGTTACGATTAAAGAAGCTGAAACGACTTTTCTTTTTAGGTTCATCTTCATCTTTTATGTCATCATTATCTGTAGAATCACCATCATCTGATGGAACATCTTCTGAATTTCCACTACTTTCAGATTCTTCAGATTGAACTTCATCCACATTTTCTGGTAGTTGTTCTAAATCTTCTTCAACTTCATCAGATGCATCTTTGATTGTCTTGTTAAGTCTTTTTCGTATAAAATCAAACAATATTCTCACATACCTATTATATTTTTTTGTCTAATCAAAAATTCCACTATATTCAAAAAATTAATATATTATATGGAATTTTATTAATATACTACTAGATTTATAATTCATTAATAAAATAGGTAAGTATTTAAAATAATTAAAAATAAGTAAATTTCTAAAAAAGAATAAAAAAAAGGTTAGGTGGTTAGTGTGAAACAGAATTATTGCTGCATTTGTTGTTGTTGCATTTCTGCTTGTTGCATTAATCTTTCTGCTTCAGGTCTTTGTTTTGCAATTACTTCATTAATTTTTGTTAACTGTTCAGTTAATGATTTAATTAATGATTCAACATCTTTTGTTTCTTTTGTTAAAGTTTCAATAGTTTCTTGTGCTGATTTTTTAATTGCAACATCTGCACCTACACCAAGAATTACATCGTCACTTTTAATTTCTGCATCAATAAAGCATCCAGCACCTATAGGAAGAAGTACTTCTTCACCAACTTTACCTTCAATACCTTTTAATGCATCAGTTGCAGAGCGAATGTCAGCAAGAGACATGTTTAATTGTTCAAGCTGTTTTGCAATTGCTTCCCCTTGTTGTTGTAATTGGTTTAATTCTGCAACCATTTTTTCAAGTTTTTGTCTATCTTCCATCTTGATACATCCCTTTTTATATGTTATGTACAAATAAGCTTATAATAAGTTTTGTACGATAGGGTCTTTTACATCTTCTGGTGCAATTTCAGCAATTTCTTCAAAGATAATTTGGTCTCTGTTTAATCTGTGTTTACTACCAAATTCTGAATATAATTTTTCTTTAATATCTTCTTCTTTGATTGC
Source organism: Methanosphaera sp. (assembly GCF_022768985.1). Classification (NCBI taxonomy): domain Archaea; kingdom Methanobacteriati; phylum Methanobacteriota; class Methanobacteria; order Methanobacteriales; family Methanobacteriaceae; genus Methanosphaera; species Methanosphaera sp. The sequence goes on from NZ_JALEKL010000015.1 coordinate 64,844, forward strand.
TTTCATTTCTCTTGTAAATGGTTTAGCTTTATCACTATCTAATAATGTTCCTTTTACTCTATATATTTTTGTTTTCATAATGATCCCTCAAATAAATTGAATACTTGATCAATCCTTGCTAGTTCTGGACCTGTAGTTTTATTTCCTACTATAACTCCGTTAGAGTTTGCAATAAGACATGCTCCAACGAGTTTTACTCCACGGTTAACTGTACCAATCTCAGCAGGCACACCTAATACGTCCTCAATAAGATCTAATTCTTCCTCTGATGCATCAGGATGAACTAATGCACCTTTATTTGTAGCAGCTACTGCAGAGCCTACAATATCCAAACCTGCTATAGTTGTACTTACTACTTCTACATCAAGACTATTTTTTATAATTTCTTTAGCCTCGCTGGATAAATTTGGATTTACAATAGCACCATTATCATTAGCCACAACAACGTTTCCTATTGCAGTTAATTGATCTGGTATAACTTCTATGTTAACATCATGTTTTCTTATGATATCAAGTTCATGAGAAAAGATATATTGTGAAACAAGAAGACTATTAGTATTTCCTGCAATTAATGCTCCTGCAAGGTTACTACCACAGATTGGTGCTTTGATTATTGGTACATCTAAGGTTTCTTCAATTGTCTTTACATAAGATTCTTGAAGTCCTGGTGAAACTATTGCTATGTTATCTTTTGCTAAAATAGAAACTCCTAAATTTGGATTTCCATCAATATCGAATCTTTGTATCATATCTATCACTTCATCTGTGAAATATTATCTAATGTCCAAAATTATTAAAATATGTATCCCTATAAAAACTAATGCCCATCTCATAGAAACATTAGAATTTACCTTTAAGTATCATATAATTGGAAGTGATTAAGTTCCATGATCCATGAATACATTTAATTCATCTAACATCTTTAGTAACTCGTAATTTATGATAAAGAATATTAGTGAATATAATAATCTTAAATTCAGCAATTAAAAAAAATTTATTTTAATACAATAAAATTTTTTATCTATTCGTCTGCTAATAATACTTCTACTGTTCCGTCTTCTTCTACAGCTTTAACTTTAATTTTGGAAGGGATTTTTTCTCGTCCTCTTTCCCAAATTTTTTCATTAACTTCTGTTGCAATTACTACATCTTCAACTTTCATGTGTTTTTGAATGAATTCTCTGATGTATCTCATTGCTTTTGGTGACCTTTTTGTTCTAGGTACTCTTTTTACATCTCTAAGAGGTATTGTGTAAATTCTTTCCATACTATTATACTCCTATTAATTTGTTTTTAATAAAAAATCTTAAAACTACTAAATTAAAGTGATAGCAAATCTATACTTTAATTTTGCTTCTTCTCCATTGTCTTGCTTTTGGATGAGTTCTTAGTTTTCTTGATGTTTTCATCATAGCAAATATAGGAACTCTTCTGTTTTGTTTGCCTTTTTTAGCTAATCTTGTTTTTTGTGGTAAATTTTTATTTCTACTCATTTTATCTTCCATCCTATAACTTTTGATTGAATATGTTGTGGGAAGATCTCATCAATACTACAACCTTTTTGTTTTAGAAGTACTCTTACTTCCATTTCATAGTCTGAACTATTATAGATGTCACTTTCCTTTTTTTCAAGTTCAAAGATTTCATCACTTATATCATTAACTGTCTTATATCCTATACCTGTAAGGTTAAGATATTGAACATCTAAGCGATCTTCTAAACTTTGAATTTCAGACATTGTAAGTTTTGGAATTCTATCTTCACGTCTTGTACCATCAGCAATAACATCATATTGTGCTGCTACATACTCAATAGCCTGATGATGTATGTAATTTATACCATTGTTTGGGAAATTATCTTCAATTATCATATCAACAGCATCATCTAAAATTTCACGATTTAATGTTATAACTTTATGTTTAAATCCAAGATTTTTTGCTGACTTTGCTGCTGGTATTGATGAATCAAATAATCCAAAGTTAATAGTGATAAGTTCTACATCATATCCAAACTTATCTAAAATAGTTGCCATTAACGAACTATCTTTTCCACCACTATATAATACAGCTGCTTTCATATAAAACTCACTAATATTATATTTTTAATTTTTAAATTAAAGAAATTCTAAAGTAAGTTTTCCTTATTTTCTTGTGATATGAATTTCACGTTTACTTCCCATTGTTTCTTTAAGTATCTGCTTTAATGTAGCATCAGTTACAGGGATTTGTAAACGTCCAGCTTGAGCTAAACTAATTAACTGCATTTCAATACCATTTACTAGTTCTGGTTTAGTTAATCTTAAGTTTGCGAGTCTTTGACGTGCTTCAGGCGACATAATTTGTCTTAAAGCATTTTTCTTTTCCTGTTCAAACTGTTGTTTTCTAGCTTCTTCTTGTTGCATTTGCTCAATTGAAGCTCCTTGTTGTGCAGCAGCCATTTGTTGCTGTTGTTGTAGCTGTTGCATTCTTTTACGTCTAATTTCGTCAAGTTCACTCATAGATATAACTCCCTTCTATTAAATTTTCATATCTCTAAATTAAAGAAATTACTTAGTATTTGGATAATTCAGGAATATCTTTTGCAATTTCTGCTGCTTTGTTATCGAGGTATGATTGTCCTTCTGGTGTAACAACTCTTCCTCTTTCAGTTTTAGCTACGTATCCTGCATCTTCTAATTGTTGAAGAGCTACTCTTATGATGGATCCGCTTCCTCTTTTGAATTTTTCAGGGTTTGTTCCTCTGTCTTTGTTGCCACCGTATTTTGTTTGTAATCTCATTATTCCTACAGGACCATCTACATAGATTCTTCTAAGTAGTGTTGCTGCTCTTACAAACCACCAATCAGGGTTTTCTGGTCTACGTTCTTTGTGTACACCTGTTTTAACAAATCTTGCCCAATCAGGTACAATTATCTTATCGTTTTCTTTTAAATCTTTACTTACTTCGGTAATTAAACTTTCAGCAGGTACATCATATGCTGTTGTCATGGTTTAATTTGCCTCCTATTATGTTTATATAAATTTTTTTTAAGTTTTGTGTTGTTCTAAAATTTTTTAGAGATTTTTTTTATTTTCTCTTATATAATACAGCAACATTACCACGAACATCAATTAATTTAGCTTTTGTAGCTTTTGTGATTTCTTCAAGAAATTCATCTTTATTAAATGATATGCTACGTGTGAAGCGTATTTTAATAATTTCCTGATTTTTTAATTGACGTTTAATTTCTTCAATTACATTGTCATTAACACCATTTTTTCCAATGTTAATTTCAATTGCATTTAAAGAATTTCTCATTATTTCTTTTCTACTCTGGAGTTTGCTCAAATTATCATCTCGTTAAAATAATTATTTTTTCTTTTTAATATTGTTATTAAAAGAAGTTAAAATTTTATCTAGATTATTTCTTATGAGTATATGGAACTTTCTCTACATTTCCACATTCAAGACATTTTCTTGATATGGTATTGTTATCTGAAAGTCTTACTCTTAAGTTAATTCCCACTTTTAGGAATTTATTACAATTTTTACAAAACCTTCCTCGCCAATAATCAGGTAATGGTATATTATATTTTGTAGAGATATTACGAGTTAACTTAACATAACGATCAGATCTCTCTGGGTGTTCGGAAAACTGCTCTTCTGCTTGTTGAAATAGTATTTGCATTCTTTCTTGTGCAATTGTATTTATCCAGTTAGGGCGTTTTCTTCGACTCAAATTATCTAATCCTCTAAAAAATATAGAAATATTCTTCTTAAGTGCAAGGAATGAAATTATGAAATAATACATAAAATCTAGATAGTAACTTAAGAATAATAATATAATTTATATAAAACATCCTTTAAATATGTTATGTTTTAAGGGGTGTTTTTTAAAAAAAGATTTAACTTTATTAAAATAATACTTTAGTAAAGTTATAAGGAGAGTATGTTTTTTGTTATTTTTTAAAAAAAATATAAATATTAAGTTTTATAATTAACTTAGTCAAGATATGTGAAGTATTTACTTAGAAAATCAACATCACCAAAGCTATATTTAACTTTATCATTGATAATATCAACAATTGTATCTCCAACTTCACTAATTGACATATTAGTTGTGTCAATTTCCTGGATTATATCACCATATGTATCATAGCTTTCCTGTGAACATATTCCAAGAATTTCAGCAGATACATTTTCATGAACTTTTACGTCTTTCCATCCTCTTGCATCAAGACGTTCTTTAAGTATCATAGGATCACATCTAAGAATAATTACAATATCAGCACCAGGATAGTCCTGTGCAAGATGTCCTTCAAAGAAGATGTTATGCTCATTATTTTCATGTTTTATCTTATCAACAATAGGTATCATAGATTCTACATCAACAATTTTATATCCACGTACTTCATCTACACCTAAGTTAAGATCATAATCTTCAAGAAGACTGTTAATTGATATAAATTTATCATCTACTAGTTTATCTTTAAGATATTCACTAACACTACTTTTTCCAACACCTGGTGTTCCAGTAATTATAATCATCATAAATAAATCTGCTCCCCTAAAATAGAAAAATTATATTAAATAATTTATTTTTTTAAAAAAAAATAAAAGAAAAGTATTTCTAGGTTAAAATTCCCAGATTACTTAAATTGTTTTTAAGATGTTTCTTATATCAGCAGGATCTGATGAAACAGCTGTAGGTTCTTCACATGCATCGATTGCAACGTTAGGATCTTTAAGTACGTGACCTGTTACAACACATACAACACGTTCTCCTTTTTCAATTTCACCATTTTCTACAAGTTTTTTAACTCCAGCAATTGATGCTGCACTAGCAGGTTCAACACCAATACCTTCTGTTCTTGCAAGATACATTTGTGCTGAAAGAATTTCATCATCAGATACAGTTTCAGCAGTACCATCAGATTCTTTAATTGCACGCATTGCTTTTACAGAACTTACAGGAGCTCCAATTCTGATAGCTGTTGCTATTGTATCAGGATTTTCTACAGGTGTTACTGTATCTCTTCCTTCACGTACTGCATTTGCAATAGGTGCACTGTTTTCTGCTTGAATACCTGTCATTTTTGGTGTATCTTTGATGTATCCTGCATCTCTAAATTCTGTAATACCTTTCCAGATAGCTGATATGTTTCCAGCATTACCTACAGGTAAGATAATTCTATCAGGTGATTGCCATTTAAGATCATGTACAATTTCATATCCAATAGTTTTTTGTCCTTCAAGACGGAATGGGTTTATTGAATTTAGGAGGTATAATTCTCCTTCAAGTGCAAGTTCTGTGATTGTTTTAAGAGCATCATCAAAGTTTCCATCAATTGAAAATACTTTTGCTCCATGGAACATTGCCTGTGCAAGTTTTCCTAGTGCTACTTTTCCTGATGGAAGTACTACTGCACATTTAAGTCCTGCACGTGCTGCATATGCTGAAAGTGATGCTGATGTGTTTCCTGTTGATGCACATCCTACCATTCCAACACCAAGATCTACAGCTTTTGTTGTTCCTACACTCATTCCACGATCTTTGAAACTTCCTGTAGGGTTTGATCCTTCTACTTTAACATATAAGTCAATTCCTAACTCATCACCAATTTTGTCACATTTACAAAATGGTGTTCCACCTTCATCAAGACTTACTCTGTTTTCATAGTTTACTGGTAAATATTCTTTATATTTCCATATGTTGTCACGTCTGCAGTCAAATGTTTCACGTGGTATGTCTTTTGGTTCTACTTCTACTTCTAAGATAGAACCGCATTCACATGTATATACTATTTCGTCATCGTCATATTCTTTTCCACAAGAAATACATCTCATCATGTTTAAAATAACTCCTATCAAATTAAATTTTATAGTACATCAATTGTATTGTTTTTATTAAATTATCATTAATTTTATAACTTTTTAGTTGAAATTATAGAATTTAGGACAATTTTAAACTTCTAAATTTAACTGAGTACTTTTAAAAATTTTATTATCTATTTAATAGTTATTTATTTTATAGATAATATTTTTTATTATTAATTTGAATAAAATTATCTCTAAAAAATAGGTGGTATTATTTTAATTTAGTTTAAAAATTATCTGGATAATAAAAAGTGTATTATATTTTTTTTATTGTAGTTATATAGTTAAAAAAATAGTGTTATATTTAAAAAAAAACATTAGTAGTATTAAATTAATAATACTACTAAAGAGTCCTTTTTGAAATCAAATAAGTGGGGTATAGCAACATTTTAGCTGTTAGTAAATCCAAATGTTGAGTATCTACTAAAGTAGTGGGAAAAAAATAGACACTCTATACTTATCTAATTTTATCTAATTTTAATAATTTAATAATTTAATAAAGTAAATTTTTTTTAGAAGTTAAAAAAATATAGTGAAAAAACTTCTATTTGATTTAATAATCTTTTTTATATTTGAATTTATTCTAACATAATTACTATACTAATTATAATATTAAGTTATGTTATTATATAAATGTTACATTAAAAATAAATTAATTTATTTAATATTTAATTTAATCGAATATCTACTTAAAAATAGTAATTTAAAGTTTTATTTTAAGAAGATATTTTTAGAAATTAATTTTAATTTAAAAAAATAGCATCATATTTTTAGGAAGTAGTTTAAATTTGTGTAATATTTTAAAAATTAGTTTTAAGTCAAGAAAAGAAAAAAAATAAGCATGGATCAGATACTTATCTTTTTTCCTATATATATCAAAAAAAATGGTTTTTATTTTTCGTATAGTATTATCATATATTAGTAAAATTATTTTTCCCTTTTTATAATAATTTAAGTGGTGATTTAAAATATTATATTTAATTTTGTATTAAATTAAGATAACTTGGCGTGCATTAAGTTATCATTAATTTAGTATTCAGACAAACTAATATAAATCACTATAACATTATTAATATATATTTATATTCCTTAATAAAGTTATCCATAATATTTATATAAGAAAATTTTAAAAATAAGTTCAAAATCAATTTTTAAAAAAAGAATAAAAATAAAAGTAGTAAAAAAATTAAAAACTACTTTTGTTTCCTGTATAATCAAATAAGTAACGTATAAGATAGTCATGTTAATATCATTAGTAGTGGGAAATGATATTTTATTTTTACTATTAGACATATAAAAGCTAAAAATATAGTTGAAAAAAACTTTTATGTCTAGTTAAATTTTAAAGACAACTAAACTAATATATACGTAAAATTATCTATCTATTTAGTTGTATATATATTTTAGCATGTAAAATTCTAAATAAACCACTATAATTCAACTTTTATAGAAAATTTATAAAAAAATTAGATTATTAAAAAATTAGATTTTATAAAAAAAAGTAAAGAAAAAAATTAAACCTAACATTATAGGTTTAAGTTGTCATATTAACTGTCTGATTATAAATTGCCTTTTCAGGATTTGCACCACTAAATGCTTCATCAAAGAAGTAAACCTCAGCACGTGCAGGTTTTGCATTTTGATCATTTGTTAAAGCCGTACCTGCAGCTTTTATTGTCTGGTTAATTGCAGGATTGTTCATATTCCATACAAGGGTACTTTGACCAATAACAGAATTTGAACTATCATAGAAAACAACAGCCATTTCAAGGTATGTGTAATTTTTAAGTGGTACTACATTACAACTAACATTATACATACTAAGAGCATCATGTTCTACAGTAAGATTTGTAACATTAAGTGGAGGAACTTCCTCAGCAGGAGCACTCATAGCTGATGCTACAACAAGAACAATTAATATTATAACAAATGCACATGGAATAAGCCATAAATTGTTGTCTTTAGCCTTCATTTGTGGTTGTTGCATTTGAGCATTATATTCAAATACATTAACATCACTATCTTCATTTACTTCATTTGCTTCATCACGTTCTGTATATGCAACAATTGCAGCAATTAAAAATATTAAACATGATGCAATACCATAAATTCCCATACCAAGTATTGATCCAACACCTGCAAGGACATACATAACCATAGCCTTGATGTGATCCTGAGTAAAAAGCCAGATACCAACAATACCTGCAATAATTGAAATAATACCAATAAGCATTCCAACAGGAGTTATTTTAATTGATAAATTAAATACTTCTAGAAATGTTGAAACTCCAAAGATAAGACCAACAACAGATGCAATTATAGCTAAAATTGAGTTAAGCTTCATATTCATTTTTTCACCTCCAAAATATGATTTTATTTTATATAGTAATTATTTATGGAATTTAAATAAAATAAAATATTACTATAATTTTTTTTAGAAAAATAGAAAATTAGAGAATTATCTTTTATAAGGGGGTGGAGAGTTTATTTTTAAAAGAATAAAATATGAAATTTTAACCTATAAATTTTTAGGTTAAAAATTGTTTTTATATCTTATCCTGTCATATTTACGGTTTCATGATAAATAGCATCGTTAGGATCTGATCCAAATGCACTGTCATATATGTATACTTCAGCACGTGCTGGTGTTGAACTATCACTATCTGTTGTAGCTGTACCTGAAGCTTTTATTGCTTCATTAGCTGTTGGATTGTTCATATTCCATACTAGTGGACTTTTACCAATAACTGCATTTGAACTGTCATAGAATGTTACTTCAATTCCAAGGTAGCTGAATGATTTCTTAGGTGTAATTGTACAGCTTACATCATACATTGAATATCCCTGTGATGTTATCTGTATATCTTGAACATCAAGGTCAGGGTTGTTGTTTGTAGGTTCTGCAAATACAACTGATGTTGCAATAAGTGATACTGCCATAATCATAATAATAGCTAATGCTTTTGAATTAAATTTCATAACTCTTTTCACCTCAATTATTAAATTAATTTTCTTTGTTATGTGATAATATAAACTTCATAATATAAATAATTAAATGTATTTAATCGCTTAAATTCTACTAAAAAAAGCTAAAGTATTAGTTAAAAGAAATCTAATTGATTAAATAAAAGTTTTTTTAAGCCTTATTTAATCACCTAAAATTAAAAATAAAGAAATATAAACTCTAAAAAAAGAAAAAAAGAAGATTAAATTAAGATAATATTTTTAGAAGTATGGTGTCATATAAAAAGATAAACACAACACATAAATAATAACAATAAAAGCCAATGGAACAAACCATAACCTAACATCATCACAAGATGAATTTAAATTTTCAGCATTACTAAATGAATTTTCAACACTAACTGTTGGCTGACTTTTATGACTATAATTATATGTTGCAATAATAATTAAAATAATAAAATAAACAATACCAAAATTACCCAATCCCATAATCTGAAGACCAATTAAAACACCAAATGCAGAAATAGCATACATAACAGATGCTTTTAACTTATCATATCTATCAAGCCATACACCAATAATATTTGCAATAGATGATGTGAAAATAATTAAAGCTAAAATAAACATACCAAGCTGAATATAACCACCATAATATGAAATACGAACAAAAGGACCAAGCAATGACAAACCAACACCAACAACACACATAATAAGTGCAGCAATTTTTGAAATATCACGCATAAATAACTAAACCTCCCTTTAAATTAATTCTTTATATAATAAATCTATATTTTAAAATATAATAAAGTAAAATTTTTAAAAAAAGTAAAAAAGAAGGGGAATTGATTAATCTACAGATTTACTGTTTCATGATAAATAGCATTAGATGGATCTTTCTTATCAAGAGCACTTGTATATACATAAACCTCAGCACGTGTTGGTGTATAATCAGAATCTGATGTGAAAACATTACCAGAAACTCTGATAGTTTGATTTGCCTCAGGATTATCCATAGCCCATATGTAACCATTAGTACTAATAAGTGCACCACTACTATCATATAACATAACACCTATTGTAAGATATGAATAATCAGCTAAAGGAACAAGATCGCATTTAAAATCATACATAGTATATGATTTATGAACAACTGAAATATCACTCATCTGAATTGTTGAATTTGATAATGTAGAATTTTCTGTTGTATTATTTGCATATGAATAATTAGAAGTATTAGAATAACTTGAATTATCATAGTAATTTGAATTATCATATGATGAATAAGTTGAATAATTTACATCATAAGTTGTCATAGGAACAACCATCATAATAATAACCATTATAAGACAAAATACTGGTATAAACCATAAACTTTTATTATCTAATTCTTGTTTTTGAAGCTTATCATAATTTTCAAATGAAGAAGATTCTTTTTCATCCATATTATTTGTAGTAGTATTAGCTGTTGTAACATTATTTGTTGTAATATTTTGGTTTTCTTTGTATGCAAAAACAGCTGCAACAATAAATACAATAATTGCACCTATACCATAATATGATCCATCAAAAAGTGTAAAAGCTGAGATAAGATACATTGATATAGCTTTAAATACATTATCTTTAGAAAGCCAAATACCAATAACACCCATAATTGCTGCAAAAAGTGCAAGTAAACAATATTTTACAGCATATAAGTATCCAAAATAGGTATATCCATTAAATTCTACTGAATAACCAAACATTATAATAGTAAGTATTAATGAAAGAACTGATGCAAGTGCTGCTATTGTTTTTGAATTAATTCGCATAACACATTTCACCTCCCTTATTATTATTAGTTTTAATATTATATATGGAAAGTAGAAGTATATTCAAATTTTGTAATTTAATGGATTATTTTTCTAAAAAAAGAGAATGAAATTAAGATTATATAAAATAAGGGGATTAAATTAAAGTTTTAATTATTGTTTAGTTTATAAGTTTTCTATGTCAATTGTTTCTTTAATTATAGAGTTAAGTGGATCATCATCTATTGTATTTAATACTACTTCATCTGCACCAGTTTGACTTATTAGCTTTTTATATTCATCATTATCTGGTTTTTCATCAGCTTTATAGTATTTATCTGTTATTATTACATCATCTTTAAGTAAAACTACATGATATTTATATAGCATATTATCACCTGAAAATATAGATTTTCTATTTTAAAAAATTAGATTATATTTTTTCATCTAATAAAAAAAATAATAAAAAAAAGGGAGTAAAAAAGAATTTACTTTATCCGTGTCCTCCTCCCATAAGGAAACTTAAAATTACAATTACAATACCAATACTTACAATTTGACCAGCTGTCTTTTTCATACTTTCTTTTGATATATGTCCAAGGTATGCACCAAGAACAGATAAAAGAACAAAACAGATGATAAGTGTTGATATAACTGCATCATAGATATTTCCCATTATAAAAAATGGTATTGATGGAATAAATGATCCAAGAAAACTTGCACTTCCATGTGTTACCATACTAAGATTTACCCTATATGTTGCATCTTCTTTAATAATTGTATCATCAAGTTCACGTTCACTTAGAAGCATTTGACTTTCCAAGTCACGAATTGTACGTTCTTCTTCTGCATGTTCTCCAATATATGATCCAAAACCATTAGATAAAGCAAGAGCAATACCTCCACTTAATCCTGTAATTCCAACTGTTATTGGAGCAACATTACCATTTGCTGCAATTCCAGCAACTGCAGCTGTAAGTGAAATACTCATAACTGTAAGTATTCCATCAAGTGATCCAAGAGCAATATATCTGCTCATACCTATGTAATCTTTAATAAATTGTTTTATTGTTACCTTCATAGTATATCATACTCATATCTATAATTTAATATTATTATTTTTTTATATCAAATTAAGCAATTTATCGACCTAATTTTTGATGTGCAGATGCAAGATGTCCTGCAGCAAGAGCACCAATAAGTGAAAGTTCCCCGGCAAGAACAATACCTGCAACAATAGATGCAAATCTTTCAACCTTTCCTGAACCCTTAGCACCAATAAGATTTAATGATTCACTAGCAGTTTCAAGTCTTGTACCTCCACCAACTGTTGCAACAGGAAGATCAGGAAGTGTAACACTGAAATATAAATCTCCATCATCATTTTCAGCTGTAGTTATTCCAAGTGATGCTTCAGTTACATGTGCAGGATCCTGTCCTGTAGCAATAAAAAGTGCTGCAACCATATTTGCAAAATGTGCATTATATCCATAACTTCCAGCAATAGCAGAACCTAACAAGTTTTTAGAATAATTAACTTCAACAATTTCCTCAGTTGTAGTTTTAAGTGTTTTTTCAACTATTTCTTTTGGTATTACAACCTCTGCAACAACACTCTTTCCACGACCTTCAATCATATTTACAGCTGCAGGCTTTTTATCAACACAGAAATTACCACTAAGTGCTATGACATCAATATCATTTTCACCTTCAATAAATTCAAGTGCTTTTTCAGTAGCAATAGTAACCATGTTCATACCCATACTATCACCAGAATCATATACAAAACGAGGATATGCATATCGTCCAACAATTGCAATAGGATCAATTTTTAGTAGTTTTCCATGACTTGTTGTTGTTTCTGCAACTTTTTTAATTTCATTGAAATGTTCATTAATCCATCTTTTAAGCTTTGCTGCATCCTTTGTTGATTTTGTCTTAATAACAGGTGCACGTGTCATCTGATTTGCAAGAATTGACACATTACATCCACCAGCTTTACGAATTGCAGAACATCCACGATTTACACTAGCAAGAAGTGCACCTTCTGTTGTTGCCATAGGAACATATGTATTAATATCCTCATCATCATCACAGTTAACAACAAGAGGTCCTACAACACCAACAGGTATTTGTACTGTACCTATTGGATTTTCAATATTTTTCTTTGCTGTATCTGTCATATCTATTGAATATTTTGAAATATGTTCAAGTTTTACACCTGACTCATTTTCAATAAATTCACGTCTAATATCTGCTGCTTCATTTGCTGTTTTTGTATACTTTTCTATTTCAAAGAGTCTTATTTCACCATTTGAAAGTTTTTCCAGAATTTCATCATGTGTTAAGTCCATAACTATTTACATCCCTTTTATTTAATCAATAAATCTTTTCATCTAGTTACTAGTTTTATTATTTATAAAAGATAAGATTTATTATAAATTACATCTAAGTGTATAATAATTTTAATTTTTCATTGTATATAAAAAAAGATAAAAGTAAGGGGGTGGTGAATTAATTTCTACTATGATTCTATAAATCATCAAGTATTTTTGTTATATCTGATGGTTTATCTGCAACATGTGCTCCATAGCTTTTAAGAAGTTCTTTTTTGTTTTGTGCTGATCCATCTGTACCTTCAATAATAGCACCAGCGTGTCCCATACGTTTTCCTTGTGGTGCTGATACTCCTGCAATGAATGAAATTATAGGTTTTGATATGTTTTCTTGTGCAAATTTTGCAGCTTTTACTTCTGCAATTCCTCCGATTTCTCCAAGCATTACAATATATTCAGTTTTTGGATCTTTTTCAAATTTTTTCATTATATCAATGAAGTTTTGTCCTGTAATTGGGTCTCCACCAATACCTATTGCTGTACTAATTCCATATCCTTCACTTTGAAGTTCACGTGCTACTTCATATGTTAATGTTCCACTTCTTGATACAAGACCAACATTTCCTTCTGCAAATATGTGTGTTGGCATAATTCCTATTTTTCCTACACCTGGTGTAATAACTCCAGGAGTATTAGGTCCGATTACAACAGTTCCGTTTTCTTTTGCAAATTCAACAATTTCCATTGAATCATGTATAGGGATGTGTTCTGTGATAATAATAACAAGATCTAATTCACTAATTGCTTCAAAAGCAGCATCTTTTACAAATGGTGCTGGTATAAATAAGATACTTGCATTTACTTCTGGATGGTATCTTTTTACTTCTTCAATTGTGTTGTATACAGGAATTCCACATACTTCTTGACCAGCTTTTCCTGGGCTTGTTCCTGCTACAATATTTGTATTGTATTCCAACATTTTTTCTGTATGAAATCTACCTTGTTTTCCAGTTATTCCTTGGACAACAATAGATGTGTCCTCATCTAATAATATCACTGTTTTATCTCCAATATATATTTATTTTTCATAAGTAATTATTTATTCTTAAAAATAATCTTTCTATCAAATAATTATATTTTTGTTTATGACTAGTATTAAATTTATGCTTTTTATGTGATGTTTTTTAATATAAAAACTAAATATCATTCATAAGTTAATTTAATGTTTTTTAAATTTATATTAAAAAAAACTTATTAGTGAATATTATTAAAATTAAAATACTGGTTTTTTATAATATTTGCATTCTATGATTAAATATATCTGAAAGATCTATAACATTACCATTAAGAAGAGCAGTAACTGTAAATATTACACTTCCTGGTATTACCTTTGCAGGGGTATGATGATTTGTAAGATATGTATTTTTATATCCAAGTATTGCTCCCATCATTGCACCTGCAACAACACCAACCTGGTGAACATCCTCTACTGCTACAACAACTACAGGATCATCTGTCTGTGATGATACATATCCAACACCTGGAATTTCCTTAATTTTACCATCAATAACACTCATAGCACTATCTCCAACAGATCTTATTCCACATGCTGCATCAAGTGCTTGTTTTGCCACATCATCAACGAATGATTCACCACAATAGGTGTCAAATGCAACAATTACAGCATCAGGTAGGTATGCATCATTAATATCAATTGATGTATATGAAATTCCTTCACCTGCATCTTGTGGTGTTTTTCCAACTCCATTTAGATCTTCAAATCCTAGTGCACAATCACAAAGCAGGTGATATATTGCATAGTTTACATCTTCAAGTTTTGTGTCATCTTCAATTACAGCTGTAATTACAACATCATCACCTGTAATATTTGTTAATCTTGCAAATTTTGCTCCCATCTTCTCAATTTTATATAAGCTATCTTTTATTGATTTTATTAATTCATCACTACATGAAACATCATTATCTGAGATGTCCACACCAAAACATACCATTTTCATTGTAATTATGTCTCCCTTTATTTTTTGTTAATATTTTTTTGAAATTTTTCTTTCTGTTGTATAATATTTATTTTAAATTATTCTATTTATTTTAAATTATAAATAACTAAATTCATTTTATGTAAATTAAAAAAATTATAAAAGAAAATATAGAAATATAATATTAAAGCTTAAATAATAAAATTTAAAGGAAGTATGATTATAATTAAAACTGGAGTATGTGGATCAATAGTTCAAAAAACAAAAGATGATATTATAAACACAATAAAAACAGCAAATCTTGATGTGCTGGAATATTTGGAACTTAGAGTTGATGTAATAGATGATGTAACATCACAACTTGTAGGTGAAATTATAGAAGAAGTCCGTGATATTACAGATAAAAAGATCATCCTAACAAATAGGACAAAACTTGAAGGTGGACATTATAGTGGATCTGAAGATGAACGTATCAAAATTCTTGCAGATAATGCACATCTTGTTGAATATACTGATGTTGAACTTTCAACAAGTGATGAATTAATTAAAAAAGTTGTAAATTCTGCAAATAAGACAATTATATCCTATCATAACTTCAAAGAAACACCATCAATTGAATTTCTAGAAGATATAATAAATAAGGCATACATGTTTGGTGATGTAGCTAAAGTTGCACTTAAACCTAACTGTATGGATGATACATACACAATTGTCAAGTTGCTTATGAGATATGATGACTTTATTGGAATTTCCATGGATAGCATGGGTGCATATACAAGAATTATAGGACCTGTTATGGGAGCACCAGTTACATATGCTGCAATTGATTCAAAATCAGCACCAGGACAACTAACAATAAATGAAACATCAACTATGATTAAAAAACTAAGAGGAATTTAAGTAGTATGAATGATGATGAAAGAAAAATTATCAAATCATTAAATAAGATAGGTGTTGATGTACGATATATTAGCTTATATGAAAATAATATATACATTAATAATCTTAAGTTTTCAAAGTTTTCAAAAAAAAAAGAGGAACAATTCCATGAATTATACCCAGAAATTAATGTAATACGATCAACACTACTTCAGAAGATCTGCATTAAAGTATCAAGAACACTAAAAAATCAGATAAAACCACGTGATATAATATATGTAAAAGATTCTGATGCACCAGAGGACATTCTTCTTAGAATTGTTCTTGAACCATATAGACGAAAATATGGAATAAAAATTACACACACAAAAACATGTGATGTAATAGTTGCAAAAAGCACATACTTAAATCAATTTATAGATGAATACTTTAATTTAATGACAAGTGCAAATAAAATAGAAGATAATCGTGTTGAAAATGAAATATATCCACTAGAAGATATAGACTATACATGGATAATTGACTGGATAAATTCAACACAACTAAAATATACAAAAAATAACTACCAACCAAAAGATGAAATAATAAAATTAAATGAATTTATAGATGAACACATACCAAACTACAAACAATCAATAAAACAATCAGTAAAATACCTAAATAGGAAGGAATGATGATATAATGGCAGCAAATACAACAGGAGAAATATTTAAAGTAACAACATTTGGACTAAGTCATGGAGTAGCACTAGGTGCAATAGTAGATGGATGTCCAGCAGGATTAGAACTATCACCTCAAGATATACAAGATGAACTAGATAAAAGACGACCAGGAACAAGTAAAATTACAACAGCACGAAATGAAAAAGATCAAGTAGAAATACTATCAGGAATCTTTGAAGGAAAAACAGATGGAACACCAATTGCAGCAATAGTAAGAAATAAAGATCAAAGAAGTAAAAACTATGACAATCTCCGTGACAATCCAAGAGCAGGACATGGAGATCTATGCTGGAATCAGAAATTTGGAAATTACAACTACAATGGTGGAGGACGTGGAAGTGGAAGAATAACAATAGGACACACCATTGGAGGAGCAGTAAGTAAAAAACTACTAGCAAACTATGGAATTACAACCACAGCACATGTAACCCAAATACATAACATAAAAAATACAAACAAATACACACTCAATGAAATAAAAGCAAACATTACAAAAAACAATGTACGCTGTGCAGACCTTGAGGTTGCAAAACAAATGGAAGATGAAATACTAAAACTAAAACAAGAAGGAAACAGTACAGGTGGAATTGTAGAAATAATAATAGATGGACTACCACTAGGACTTGGACAGCCAGTATTTGATAAAATAGATGGAGATCTTGCAAAAGCATTAATGAATATAGGAGCAGTAAAAGGTGTAGAAATAGGTGTAGGATTTGAATGTGCAACACTTACAGGACGACAAATGAACGATGAAATCTACCTTGATGGTGACATGATAAAAACACGTACCAACAATGCAGGAGGAGTACTTGGTGGAATGACAACAGGCATGCCACTAATTCTAAAAATTGCAGTAAAACCAACACCATCAGTAAGTGGAATACAAAACACAGTAAATCTAAAAGATATGCAGCCAACACAGATAGAAATAGAAGGACGACACGACCCATGTATCTGTCCAAGAGTAACAACAGTAGCAGAAGCAGCATGTAACATGACAATAGCAGATCACATGATACGTGCAGGATTCATACACCCTGATAAAATATAAATATAAAATTTTTAATATAAAAAAAAGAGTAGGTAAATATGATTAAATCTTAAATTAAACTAATTTAATCATATAATTATTATTTTTTTAGGCTAGTTTTCCTACTTAACTAGTTCTAGTTTTCCAGATTCTTCTTTAATAACACCTTGAGATATAAGATCATCCACTACCATATTAAGTTTATCTTTTACATTAGAACGCAGTGCTTTAAATCCCAGATATGTAGAAGCTGTTTTTATGAGATCATCACGAGGTGATGAAAATTCTAGTTTTAATGAATATATTATTGAATTTTCAAGCTCTCTAGGATAAATACGTTCAATTTTTGGAGACTTTCGTCTTCTAACTTTCATATCATCAAAAGTTGAATCAGGTAACATATAAAAGTCTCCTTCTTTTTTAATTGAAGCTTTTTTAACACAACTTTTTATGTATTTATCAATTTCACTTTTAAATTTCTTAGTAGCTCGTCTATCCATCATTACTTTCATAACATCGTAAATGTCATCTACACATATAGGTTCTTCAATTTTAACTAATTCTACAATATTATCTGAAGGATTACTTGGATATGCATATTCATCAAATTCATATGTTTCATAATCTTTGAAATATTTACCTAATTCTTCCTGTTTTTTATCCTCAATTGTCTTGGTAATTATCTTTGCTTTAGGCTCTGGTTTACTGATAAGATTATCTTCATGTTCTCTGGCTATTTTTTCATTATCTTTATTTTTCATAGCCTCTTCAACTGCATAGAGTAATCTTTTCTTTGCCTTTTGATTGATATGATACCAGTCTGTAGACCATATTCTATGGAACTTCCAACCAAGACCTTCTAGGACTTCTTGTCTGAGTCTATCTCTGTCTCTTGCAAGTTGTGATGAATGATATGTTGCACCATCACATTCAATTGCCAGAACATATCTGTTTGCATCATCTTTATCTACAATTGCAAGGTCTATCTTATATCCTGCACATCCTACTTGTTTTTCAACAACATAACCTTCATCAGTTAAGAAGTTATATACAGATTCTTCAAATGGTGAGTCAAAATCTCCTCCTGTATGATAGTTTTCTGGGAATTCACCATTTTCTGCATAATAAAGGAATGTTTTAAGTGCTTCAACACCTCTTGGTGTTGATTGTGTTGTATGCATTTCAGATGATTTGAAGTTACTAAATACAACACATTGTCTTTTAGCTCTTGTAATTAATACATTTAATCTTCTCTCTCCACCTTCCTTATTAAGTGGTCCAAAGCTTAATGAAAGTTTATTGTTTTGATCACGACCATATCCAAGACTTATCAGGATTATGTCTCTTTCATCCCCTTGTATGTTTTCAAGATTTTTTACAAAGAATCCTTCCTCACCATCTTCATTGAAGAATTGTTCAAATTCAGGATTATCTTTTAATTTCTCCTCAATTATGTCCATTATTGTATTTCTTTGTTTAAGATTGAATGTTCCAATACCTAAACTTCTACTATTTCCCCATTTTCTAAAGCAATCAAATGCATATTCAACTACATTTTCTGCTTCTTTAATGTTGTTAGAACCATCTCCTCGTGCATAGACTGTATTTGGATCATACTTAAATTTAAGACCTAGGTCATCTGATTTTTTGGTAGGTGATGGGAAGACGTACAAGTCATTGTTATAGAATTCCTGGTTTGATACAGAAATTAATGATTCATGACGACTTCGATAGTGCCATCTTAGCATTCTAGTTTTAAATGAATTTTTACACAGATGAAGAATACTTTCTATGTTATCTGCAAAACCTTCATCTTCTTCATCATCATCAATATCTAATTCTTTTTCAAAGAATGTTGTAGGTGGAAGCTGTTTTGTATCTCCCATAACAACATACCTGTTTCCTCGCATCATTGCCCCTATTGAATCTTCAATTTTTACTTGACTTGCTTCATCAAAAATAACATAGTCAAAGTATGATTCATATACATTTGGATCAAGGTATTGTGCAATTGATAATGGTGACATCATAAAGCATGGTTTTATTGATGATATAATATCACTTGTTTCACTTAAAATCTTCCTAATAGGCTTAATTTTACGTTTTTTAGTCATCTCATGCATTAAGATTCCAAGAGCAGTATTGTTTCCTGTGGAAATCGCAATGTTTGGTCTATTATTTCCTAGAACTTCACGAACACGATACTTGTTTGATTCAATAATAGCTTTATCTAATTTCTTAAATTCAGCTAATTTCTCCTCATGTAATTTAGAATTAAATTCATCAAGTACTGGTTCATTAGAAAATATGTCAAATAATGCAATGTTGACAAAGTTATAATAGAAAAGACTATCAATTAATTCAGGTTTAACTTTATCTTGCTTGATGTATTTGATTAAATCTTTTGTATATTCATCTGAGTATTCATTGCAGTATTTTGCAAATAATCTATAATCTGTGAGACCTTCAATATTTTCAAGTAATATGTCAATAGTATTTTTCATAGATGAAACATCAGTTGTGTCAATATTATCTATTTTAAGTTCATCTTTGAAGTGTAATTTATCATCAATTTGTCTATATTGTTTTATAATTTCCTCTTTAAGTGAAGATAGCTCATCTAGGTAGGAATTTAATGTGTCAAATTGGTTAGATTCTATGAATTTAACTGTTATATCATTGAAATATTTTGAATCATAAAGCTTTCTAAATTCATTAATATCTATTAATTTCTTATTAAGCACGTTAATATCTGAATTATATGATTTCCATGAATCTCCAAAGTAGTATTTTCCAATATCGTCAAAGGATTCTATAGCTTCAAGTAACTCTTTTAATTTGATAAGTGTGTTAATTTTATCATTTAATGCATTACTTTGAATTGTAACATGGTATGATGATAGTTTTGATTTAATATTATCAAGCTCTGATGCCCATGATATTAATTTTTCAGATTCTATCCTGATTTTATCATCATTATCTGTTTCAGATTTTGAATATGCAAGAATTGTATTTCTCAGTTTTGTTAAGTCATTATTTGCTGCAATTAATTTTTCAAAATCTGCCTCTATTTGATCATCACTAACATCAAAGTTATAATAGCTTTTAAAGTTATTTCTAATTCTTTTAAATTCTCCACTAAAAATTCTTTTAATGAATGAACTTCTTTTTGTTTTAAATTCATAGAATTCTGCTTCAAGATTAGGATTCTTAAGTGCATCTTCCAGGTTTGACTCTTCAATAATATTCTTATTTGTTTTAAATGCTTCATTAATGGATTTAAAGTCCTCTTTATCCATAATGTCCATGTTAATATTTAAATTATTAATATTTTCAAGTAATGTGTCAATTTCATTTTTTAAGCTATTTAAATCTAAATTTAAAACATCAATATTTATATTTCCAATCTTATTTTGGAAATTTTCTATATTTCGAATAATTCCCTCCAGGTAATCTTCATCTTTTAGAAGTTTTAAATCTGGCTTAAGTACTTTTGAATTATTTAGCAATAGATCAATATTTAAGGTATTTAGTTTATCAGTACCAATTAATTCACAAATAGAATCATTACATTTATCAAATTTTTCTAAGCTAGTTGACATGTCATGTAATTGATCTTCTAGTTGTTTAACTTCTGGTGATGATAAATTTTCAGGAGAGGTATTTCGCCATAAATTTCCATTTACTGGTGAAACTATATCATAATATCCCTTAATTTCATTTAATTTTATGATAATTTCACCACGTTTTTCTGTGTCAAGTTGGGATACATCATCAATGTCTAATTTAATAATTTCCTGGTTATTATCTGTTAATTTCTGTGTTTGATATTCATACATACCAATTAATCTAAATGGAGTTAACTGGGTAGATGCATAAGGTGTATGTAGTACTTCTACATATTCATCAAGTTGTGCTTTAACATCATCAAGTTTTCTGAAATCATTTTCATCTGAAAGTTTAACAGAATCAATATTTAAAGTTCGCTCAAGTTCATTAAGAAACTCTTTTTTATTAGAATTTTTTCCATGAAGCTCTAGGCATCCTTCACCCAAGCCTACACTATCAAGTCTTGATTTTACAACATCAAGTGCAGCTTTCTTTTCACTTACAAAGAGAATCCTCTTTCCTGTTGCCATTAATTCTGCAATTAAGTTAACAATAGTTTGTGATTTACCAGTTCCAGGAGGTCCTTCTACAACGAGATTTTTACCATTTTTAGCTTCTTCTAAAACAGCAAGTTGTGATGAATCTGCATCCATAACATTAAATATTTCAGTAGAGTTAAGTGAATTTAAGTCAAGCACATCATCAGATCCATATTCACTACTATCTGGATTAAATAATGATTTTATTGCATTATCTTTGATACCATTCCAATTTGATAAATCAAGATCTTTAAACATTACAAATTTTTTGAAATTGAAACTGGATAGGAAGATGTCATTTGTTATTTTCCAGCCATCTTTTTGGCTTATTAGTGACTCTATTTCTTTGAAGTAATTAATCAGGTCATCTTGTGAATCAAATTCTTCAAAATCAGGAATTTCAACACCCTGTTCTTTAAGTTTATAAATTAATGATAAATTAGAGCGTACCTCATCACCATTCCATCTAACAGTGAAAGGTTGTGAAATAGATGATCTTTCAATAGACATAGGTACTAAAACTAGTGGTGCTTTATGAATACCTTCACTATGATCAATTTCTTTCCATTCAAGAAAACCTAATGCTAGAAAGAAGTCATTATATCCTTGTTCTTCATAGGTAGTTTTATTGTCACGATAAAGTTGAGTTAATCTCTTTTGAAGTTCATCAGATTCATGTTTAGTTTGAAGAAACCTGTCAAGATATGTATCTTTTAATTTACTATTTGAATCCCATGTATTATTCTCAGATAATATATCCTCATCAAGATCTTCATTTGAAAGAAACTTCATCTTTTCTTCATCTATGACAAGAATTTTATATAGTGAAGCTATATCTTCATCAACAATTTCAATACATTTTCTACGAGATCTGAAATTTAATAAATTATTTCTTAAACTCATATCTAGAAGATTATCTCTTAATCCTTCAATAGTCTCTTCAAAATCCCAACTTTCACAACTCATTTTCTAATTTTCCCCATAATATTTAAAATAATATCCCTATTTTATCATCATTTTCATAACTTAAAAAAATTGTTATAATATGAATTTATATTTATGTTTAATTGGATATAATTTTTATTATAACATAAATTTTATTTTATTTTAAAGTATAATGGCTAATATCTTCTAGAATTTGATAAATACGTGAATAATACTATTATTTTAATAATTAATTAGATATTTTAACATCTTTTTTTTCATAGTTTTTGAGTTTAGAGATAATTATAATCCATGTAAAATAAGTTCATAAATAAAAGATTTCTAAAAAAAATAAAAAAAAGGTGGGGGGTTAGAGGGGGAACTAATCTTTAACTATTAATTCCTTTTTTTGAATTTACAATTAATGGAATTGTAAATCTTTTTTCATTATAGAAACTATTAGCACCACATATAATGCTGAGTTTATGTGCTCCTATAGTAAGTGATTTAAATGAAATTTTTAATTTTCCATCATACATTGTATCTTCAATTATAGTTTTACCATCAACTTTAACAGCTATTTTTGTATTACCAATAAGTTTCATATCATATTCATCATATACCATTGCTCTGATTGTGGTATTTTGTTCTGGTTTTACTGTAATTGATGTAATATTAATGTTTGAAACATTAGTTTTTTCAACTGTGAATGTAGAAGTTTCTTCACCTCTATTATAACCTTTATTTGAATATACAAATGTTATATTATAATTGCGTGCTGACATACTATTTGGTAGTTGATATATTCCCATAACAATACCATCTACAACTTTATATTTAATAGTATTTCCATCTTCATCTCTAATTGTTTGACCATTAATTTTAACAATTACAGATCCATTTTTTACAAGGTTACCATCATCATCACGAACAACTGCACTTATTGGAAGTTTTCCATGAGTATGTGTATTTTGTGTGTTTATTTTTATGTTAACATTACGGTTAATAACTGTGAGATTTGCTTTAATATCTTCTGCATAGTAGATACCATTTTCTCCATATACAACATCTATTGTATAGTTTTTAGCTGATAATCCTGATAAGTCAAGTGTAATATTTAACTTTCCATCTTGAATAACTGTTTTTGTAAATGTTTTACCATTGATTTTTATTGTTACTGTTGTATTTGTAATTAAAGTTCTTCCAAATTGATCTTTCACTGTCATATTAATTGTAGCATTTGAATATGTTTTAATTTCAATATTATCCATTGTCACATTTTCAAGGGCATACTTGGTAATTGTTAGTTTTGATGTATTATTTGCATCGTTATAGTATGGATTTTTATAGTATGCAACAACATCATATTTTCCTCCACCAATACTTAATGGAAGTATATATTCAAGATTTGCAACACCATTTGTAACATTTACTGTTACTGTTTTTGCTTGTTCATCTTTTAATGTTTTACCATTAATTTTAAAAATTACAAATCCTTCATTTAATTTATTACCATCAGTGTCAACAACTGTTGTGTTAATTAGTAATTTCTCTGTTAAATGAGGTGAATTTATATCTTTAATTTTAATAATTGCATCACGGTTAATAACTGTGAGATTTGATGTTAATATTTTCTCAGCATATAAACCATTTTCTTTAACTTTAATTGTTATTGTGTAGTTTCCCTGGTAGAGAGTGTCTGTTTTAAGTGTAAAGTTAACTTTTCCATCAACTATAATATCTTCAAGTACAACTTTTCCATCAACATATACTTCAATATCTGATTTACCACTAAGTGGCTGTCCATTTATATCTGTAAGTGTAATGTTTTCAATTGTTGTATTTTGTTGTGTTTTAATTATAGTATCTGGTATTACTACATCTGATATAGTACTACGTGTAATGGAAGTTGTAGCATTAGCTGTTGAATTAGAGTAGTATTTATCTGTAAATATTACATCTACTGTGTAGTTTCCTGCTGTAATTTCACTAGGAAGTGTATATGTCATATTTGCACTACCATTTACTACATCTACTGTTGCAATTGTTCTACCATCAAGTTTGAATATTACAACTCCTTGATTTATAATTTTACCTTCAGTATCAATTACTGTTGTATTAATTGATAAATTACCAAGTGTTGTAGGATTATTTATTTTATCTATTGTTATTTTTGCATCTCTGTCTTCTATTGTTACTTTTGTTGTTATTGTTTTTGCATTGTAGAGTCCATTTTCTTTAATATTAATTGTAACTATATGTTCACCTTCAAGTAGTTCATCCATTACAACGTTTGTATTAAGTACTCCGTCTGTTATTGTTATGTTTTTCTGTGATAAGCCATCAACAAGTATTTCAACACTACTTTCACCTACAATTGAGCGCATAAATTCATCATTTAGTATTGTGTCAATTGTTATGTTTTGTTGTGTTTTAATTGTAATTTCAGGTATTACTACATCTGCAATGTCACATCTTAGAACATCTACATCTTTTGTATTTACAGCATCATTATAGTATTGATCTTTAAATTCAACTTCTATGTTATGTTTTGCTGCAACTATATCATGTGGTAGTGTGTATGTTAAGTTTGCACTTTCATCTACTACATTTATGGTTCCTATTACATTGCCGTCAAGTTTGAATGTTGCAACTCCACGATTTATAATGCTTCCATCTGCATCAATAATTTTTGTATTTATTGTTAGATTACGCATTGTTTTTGGTGTGTTTGTGTTAATTTCAACTGTTGCATTACGATTTATAACATCTACTTTTGTTGTTAATTCTTTGGTGTTGTAGAGTCCATTTTCTTTAACTTTTACTGTAACTGTATATTCACCTTTAAGGCGTTCATCCATCTTAAATGTTGTATTAAGTACACCATTATTTATTGTTAGTGTTTTAATTGACTCTCCATTTACTAGTATTTCAACTTCTGATTGTCCTACTAGCTGTTTTCCTGTTGTATCTTTAAGTATAATGTCTATTGTTGCATTTGTTTGTGTTTTTATTTGTTGTGTTGGTATTGTAAAGTCTGCAATTGTGCTTCTTGAAACATTTATGATTCCACTGTTTTCTGCATTATTGTAGTATGGATCGCTAAATTCTACATCTACATCATAGCTACCTACTGTTATATCTGCAGGAAGTGTGTATGTTAAGCCTGCTTTTCCATCTACTACATTTGCTGTACCTATTATTTTACCATCTAGTTTAAATGTTACAACTCCACGTTTTGTGATGTTTCCATCTGCATCTACTACTGTTGTGTTAATTATTAAGTTACCAAGTGTTGTTAGATTGTTCATCTGTGTTATTGTTAGTGTTGCATCACGATTTTCTATGTTTACTGTTGTTGTGATTGTTTTAGCATTGTAGAGTCCATTTTCTTTTATATTAATTGTAACTGTGTATGTTCCCTGTAGTAGTTTATCTGTTGGTATATCTACTTTTAATGCTCCACCTGTTATTGTGAAGTTTTTATATGATGTTCCATTAATTAGTATTTCAACACTGGATTCATCTACAAGTTGACGTGCAAATTCATCATTTAATGTAATGTCAACTGGTATTGTATTTAATGTTTTCATTGTTACATCAGGTATTACTACATCATTAATATCTGATTTTATAACATTTGTTTCACTTTCTGTTGTGTTAGTATTATAGTATTTATCATTAAATTCTGCAACTACTCTGTGTGCTCCAGCAAATATATCATGAGGTAGCATATATGTAAGATTTGCAGTTCCATTTACTACATCAGCTGTTCCTATTACAATTCCATCAAGTTTAAATGTTACAACTCCTTGATCTACAATGTCACCTCTTATATCAATAACTGTTGTATTAATTATGAGATCACGCATTGTTTTAGGATCATTTATCTCAACAATTGTTACAATACCATTACGGTTAATTATGTTAACTTTTGCTGTAAATGTTTTGCCGTTGTAGAGTCCATTTTCTTTTAATTTAATTGTAATTGTATATTGACCTTTTAGTAGTTCATCCATTGTCACATTTGTCTTAAGTACACCATCTGTTATTGTAAGATTTTTATATGATTTTCCATCAAGTAGTATTTCTACATCTGTTTGTTCAACAAGTTGTGCTCCTGTTGAATCATTTAACATGAAATCTATTGTTATGTTGTTTTGTGTTTCTATTGTTTGTGTTGGTATTGTTAAGTTTTGAATATCTGATTTTCTGATATTTACAACTTTTGATGTCATATTAGAATTATAGTTATCATCAGCTGAGTATTCAACTGTAATGTTATAATCTTTTGATATAATATCATGGGGTAGCATATATGTTAGATTTGCAGTACCATTTACTACATCTACTGTTCCAATTATGTTACCATCAAGTTTAAATACAACACGTCCTTCACTTGCTGGTTGTTTTTCACTATCTGTTATTTTTGTATTAACTTCTAGATTTCTTAGTGTTTGTGTATTGTTTATTTTTGTAATTTCAATTGTTGTGTTACGTTTTACTATGTTTACTGTGGTTTGGATAGTTTTTTGTTCATATAATCCATTTTCTTTAGCTATAATTGTAATGTTGTGAAGTCCAGTATTTTGTGTATCAGTTGGTACTGTGATTTTTAAGTTACCATTTTCAATTGTTGTATTGTATGTTGAGATTCCATCAACTAATACTTCAATATCTGTAGTTTTTATGATCTGTTTATTATTCATATCATGAAGTATTACATCTATTGGTGTATTAAACCATACTTTTCTATCTTGTTGTGGAATTATTACATCCTTAATTATACTTCTTTTAATTTCAAGATCTTTACTTGTTGTATTTGTATTATAGTATTCATTAGTGTATTGTGCTGTTATTTCATATGTATCAGCTACTATTTCTGGTGGTAGTTGATATGTCATATTTGCTGTTCCATTTATAACTTTAATAACTCCTATTGTGTTACCATTAAGTTTAAATGTTACATCTCCTCTGTCTACTATAATATCATCTGTTATTGTGGATTGTATTGTTAATTGTTCTGTTGTTTTAGGATTGTTTGTATTAAATTTAATTGATGCATTACGATTTACAATATTAATTTTTCCACCAAATTCTACTGCATTATAAAGATCATTTTCTATGGTTTTAACTAAAATGTCATATTCGCCTGCCATGCGTCCATCCATTTCAACATCAACATCAAAAATACCCTCAACTATTGTGATATTCTTAATAAATTCACTATTAATATACATTTCACCATTAATTATTCCAGCTGCTTTTTTTCCAACTGAATCATTAATTTGCATATTTATAGTGGTATTTGTTAATGTTCGAATTTCCTGTGTAGGAATCACTATTTGCTCTGAAAGGTCACTTCTTATAATATGTACACTTTTTGTAATAGAGTTATCAATATAATATTCTGCTGAAAACTCAACAATAAGTGGATGATCACGTGCAGTTTTATTAGGTGGTAGTGTGTAGATTAGTTGTGCTGTTCCATTTATAAGACGAACAGTTCCAATTACATCATTACCAAGATGTATTGTTATATTTGCATCTTCTACAGGTTGATCATTATCTGTTGTTGCTGTTATGTTAATTATTAGATCTTGTGTTGTTTTTGGCGTGTTTGTTGTAACATCAAGTTTTGCTACACGATTAATAAGACTGATA